>CAYXQX010000150.1:0-8044 GCA_964467485.1 uncultured Porphyromonadaceae bacterium
GCTTAAGAAAGAGGGATATGATGTGGTTGGCTTGTTTATGCGTAACTGGCATGATACGACAGGATTGAAATCAGGAGGATGTAGTTATGAAGACGATGTTCTTTTTGCAGAAATGGTTGCAAAAAAGCTGGATATTCCCTTTCATGAGGTGGATCTGAGCGATGAGTACAGGAAGAGAGTTGTCGATTATTTATTCAGGGAATATTCAGCAGGTAGGACGCCGAATCCTGATGTTCTTTGTAATAGAGAGATAAAATTTGATGCATTTGTTAAGGAGGCACTTAAGTTAGGTGCTGATTATGTTGCAACCGGGCATTATTGCAGGAAGGGAGTTGAGGAAACAGATAATGGTTCTTTCTATCAATTGCTAACCGGTGTGGATGGCAACAAGGATCAGAGTTATTTTCTATGTCAACTTAATCAGGAGCAACTAAAAACTGCTATGTTTCCCCTGGGAGATATCACAAAACCGGAAGTGAGAGAGATTGCGAGAGAACAGTATCTGGCCAATGCAGAAAGAAAAGATTCACAGGGAATATGCTTTGTGGGTAAAGTTGATCTGCCAACTTTTCTGCAACAACAGTTAAAAGCTAAAGAGGGAAGGGTAATTGAAATTTCAAAGGATTTTCCTGTCCCTGGTAGGGATGCCACTCTTGAAGAGTTAGCTGCACCATATAAAATTACCCCTGAATCAGGAGAGGTGGTAGGTATACATAATGGTGCTCACTTCTATACTATTGGCCAGAGGAAAGGACTGAATATTGGTGGTCGGCCAGAGCCCTTGTTTATTGTTGGTACTGATACTGAGAAGAATATAGTTTATGTTGGTCAGGGTAAAACCCACCCTTTACTGATGAAGAGGGCATTATTCATCAGTAATGAAGATATGCACTGGATTCGCCCGGATAAAGAATTGAAACCCGGCGAAGAAAAAGACTTTCTTATTCGTATCCGATACCGACAGGAACTTCAAAAAGGTCGGCTGATAATAAAAGAAACAGGTGGCTATATTTTATTCGACCAAGCCCAGCGAGCTGTCGTACCCGGTCAATTCGCCGCCTGGCATGATGGCGACGAACTGATTGGATCAGGAGCTATTCAACATTAAGCCTCAAGCCCTAAGCCTTATTTATACCCACTCTTCTGCCAGAACTTGTCCCTCTACGGAAATCATTATCTGCTTAACCGGTACTTTACGACTGGCCTGGTTGATGGCCATCTGAACCATCTGGGATAAACCTCCACAACATGGAACTTCCATAATGATTACGGTCATTGTATTGATCTGAGAATCATCTATCAACGATACAAGCTTTTGAATATAAACGTCTGTTCCCTGGTCTAATTTTGGACAAGCAATTCCAAGTGTTTTTCCTTGCAGGAATTCGGGGTGGAAGCCTCCAATGGTAAAGGCACTGCAATCTGCTGCCAGAACAAAATCCGACTTGCTGAAATGAGGAGCTCTTGGGTTGATCAGATGCATCTGAACCGGCCAGTGATTTAGAGCTGATGGTATTGGACCTGAATTACCGGGAGCTGCAGGAGCCTGGTTGAAGGTTTTTGTTTCTGCACTCGGACAACCACAAGCCGATCCCATAGCTTCTTCCATTAGGGGGTGGGGGTGATGTGCGTGTGCATGCTGGTGCCCACCGGATGGGCTTTCCTTTTTAGCAGTACCATTATGAACGGCATTAAGGATCTCATCAACTTTAAAATCTAAATTATCCTGCTGATCCAATAAATACTTTACACCTTGTTGTAAAAGCTCAGTTTGCCCGTGGTCCTTTAAATGACTGAGGTGGGCTATAATGGTGTTCTTACCTTTTGATATCATGTCTTTCATTACCTTAACCTCATCATAAGGCTCAGCTTCACGTTCTTCCATAGTAATAGCGCCCATTGGACAGTGTCCGATACAGGCACCCAGTCCATCACACATAAGATCACTGACTAATCTTGCTTTTCCATCGATAATTTGTAATGCTCCTTCATAACAGTTTGGAATACAGTCGCCACAACCATTACATAATTCCTCGTCTATATTTACTATCTCTCTTTTCATTATTCAAATTTTGATCAAAAATAGAATGTAATTCCAGTATTTTTTGTTACAATTGTTACAAATAGTATCTTTTATGGATTGGATTGAAAAAGCAAAAGATTGCCCTGTGCTTAAGGGTTTGGATAACAGCGAATTAATCGAGGTAGTAGGACAAGTTAATTTTCAGTTAAAATCATTTAATCCTGATGATATAATAGCTTTTCAGGGTGATGAAGTAAAGGCTTTAATGATTCTGTTGAATGGATCGGTGAGGGGTGAAATGACTGACTTTTCAGGTAGAATGATTAAAATAGAAGATATCTATGCCCCAAAGCCAATAGCAGGCGCCTTTATCTTCAGTAAGGAGAATAAATACCCAGTGGAGGTAATTGCCAATGAAAAAGTGAAAATTCTTGTCATCTACCGGGAAGAGTTTTTGAAATTATCGACAATAAGCCCGGTAATACAAAAAAACTACCTTAATCTTATATCGTCGAAAGCTCAGTTCTTGTCGAGAAAAATTAAATTCCTGTCGTTTAAAACTATTAAAGGCAAAATGGCTCATTATATTCTCCAACAAAAGCCCGGTCCTGATGGCATAATACACCTCCCTGTAAGCCAACAGGATATTGCCAATCTTTTTGGAGTAGCCCGACCATCAGTTGCCCGTGCTCTAAAAAATATGGAAGATGGTGGAATAATCAGATCAAAGAACCGGCAGATTGATATTCTGGATCATGAAGCTCTCGTGGGGCTGTTGAATGAATAAATTACTCGTTATTCGTTATTCGTTACTCGTTATTCGTTACTCGTTACTCGTTATTCGTTACTCGTTACTCGTTACTCGTTACTTGTTACCTCATTTGTAATACCACTTTTCTAACTTGCTCATAGAAAACATTGATTAGAAGTACTAATATCAATGCAAGCGGGATCCCAACTACCGCCCAGGCTAAAATACCATATAGATGAGCTGTTCCAATTATTCCCAGACCATCAAAAAATCCGGATTGAAAGGCTTCTTTTATCTGGCTTATGTTTAATTCAAAATCCGGACCTGAGAAAATTCCTGTTCCAAGCTTAATAAGAGGTATATAAAAGATAATCTGAAGAGGATAAACCAGCCAGTTTACCAACTGAACTATTGCATGGTTAGTTCTGAAAAGGAATGTAAGTGCCAAACACAAAACAGTTGTTGTACCTAATACCGGGAAAATTCCACCGACAAGGCCTATGGCAATGCCTGAAGCCAGTTTCTGCTTACCAAGCCCACGCTGAAGCGATTCTTTAGCTTTAGAAACAAGAGAATGAAATTTCGGAAAATATAATGGCACGAATTGTTCTTTTGTTAATCTTATCCCCCTCTATACCCTAGAACAAATATATTCTTTTCCCCACAAAAGAAAGGACGCAATTATGCGTCCCTACAATATTTTATAATTAACAATTAACCATTATTTAGATTTCCTCTGTGTCAACAACCTTCGCCATAATATCATCGTAAGGAATGAGCAGATAATCCTTGCCTTCAAATTTTATCTCAGTGCCCGAATACTCCTTGAAAAACACTTGATCGCCTACAGCAATCTCTGCATTTTCTATTCCGCTTAGGGCAAGAACTTTTGCAAACTTTGGTTTTTCCTGTGCTGAATCCGGAATGATAATTCCTCCGGCTGTTTTTGCTTCATGTTGTTGCTCAATATCCAGCAGTACCTGCTGATTAACTGGCTGTAACTCTTTCATCTTTAGTTAGATTTAGCTTGGTTTAGTAATACTTTATCAATCATTTCTTTGAACATCTTCTTTGTATCTTCAGGTGTGCGTGCAATTCCGGATGACATCTGAGGCTTACCTTCCATGGGAACCCACAAAAATGCAGGAATACTCCTTATACCAAAAGCGCCAGATAATTCCTTTTCCTGATCTGTGTTGATCTTGTATACGTAGATCTGTCCTTCATATTCCTTAGCGAGTTCTGCCAAAACAGGAGCAGCTTTTTTACATGGGCCACACCAATCAGCGTAAAAGTCAATAATACATGGCTTGTCACCTTCGTATTTCCACTCAGTCGCATTCTTCTCATAATTCATTACCTTCTCCAGGAAATCCTTCTTCTTCAAATGAATTGGTTTGCCTTTGGTAGCTTTGTCCTGATCGGAATCAGCAACAACGACCTTGTTAATCGATGCAGGCTCCTCAGCCATCAATACTGATACTGCCTGATTTGAGAATAATAAGACCGCGCTTACTAACAATGATAAAATCAATACTCTTTTCTTCATATCGTGTAAAATTATTTTATTTCTAGTAATTCGTTTAATTTTTTCTGATCAAAACCAACAACCCAACGGCCATTGATCTCGGTTTGTGGTACACCTTGCTGACCGGTTCTACTCTGCAAGTCGCGTGCAGCATTGGGATCCCTGGATATATCAACGTTGGAATACCTGATTTTGTTTTTATTCAAATATGTCTTCAAAGTAGTGCACCATGAACAGCTTGGGGTAGAGTAAATTGTTACGCTCTTCGGTACCTTACCTTCTTTCTCCATTCTGGCAAAGTAAAGCGCTTCATCAAATAGAGCCTTCAATACAGTAGGTTGTTGACATCCTTTTACAATATTCTTAAATTCTCCTGATTCAAATTCCAGTAGCGCCGGGGCTGTTTTTACCTCATACGCAGGATGAATATCCCTCACAACTGTTACGTCTGCCGTTAAAACAGTAAAATCCTCATCTTCAACACTGGTAGCTTCCAGGTTTTGGTAAGCACAATCGCTTTGCTCTGAGCCTTTCTTGTACAGCAGTAAATAGGTCTTCCTGCTTTTCGCTAGCTCCGATTTTAGTTCATCTAATGATATTATGCTTTTTGTTTTCATTCTTTGCTATATATAGATATCTCGATATATGCATAAATTATGCCACAAGCAAAAAAGAACATTTTGTCAGACCGATCAGAAATTTTGTCAGAAAAGACTTCTATTTATGTTCAAATAGAAGCTTTATCCCCGGATCGACAATCAGGCTATCTGGCTTTTCATTAATAGGCCAACTAAAGGATTTATTTTTTTCTGATATCCTGATTACAGTGTCAGCATTTTCGCCATTTTGGCTAGTCAACTTGAGCTCAAGGGGGAAGTTGAAAATATAATAAGACTGCAATTGTTGACAATCGACATCGACTGTTTGGCTCTTCTTATTCCATTGCCAGTCGACAGAAAGTTCAGGCTGGCCGACAACCTTCAGCCATTGCTCAAAAAACTGGTCGAGAGATCGATGGCTGGTCTTTTCCATACTATTTTTGAAATCCTCACTAAGAGCATTTCGGTTTTTAAAATCATTGTAATATGTTTTCATCCCGGCCCAGAATACCTCATCACCCAGTTCTTGCCTCAGCATATGCAGAACCCAGGCACCTTTCTGGTAAGAGTTAGTGCTAAGTAATCCACGTAGATTGGTGATGCTTGTATCTATTACTGGAGCAGGGCTTCTATGATATGATGCCAAAACACGTGTCCGTGATCTGTCCATAGATTGATTCAGACCACCATGATTAGCAACCATATAAACTCAGGACAGTTAAGTTGCAAAACCCTCACTCAGCCATATGTGGTGCCAGTCTTTTTCGGTAACAGCATCACCGAACCATTGATGGGCAATTTCATGTGCCAGCAGACTTTCAACTTTTCCTTTTCCTGATACCGAGTTTTCATGATAAAAGATGCATCCTGAATTTTCCATGCCACCATAAACGGTTTTCGATTGAACATTTGCCAGTTTCTCGAAAGCATATGCACCAAGAAGTTGGTTATAGTACTCTACTACTTCAACAGCTGGCGCATAATCGAAAAAACCCTCTTCCATATTTTCGGGGTATACCCAGGTTTGTATTGGTGTTCCATCTGCATAGCCTGCCAGCTCAACAGCAAACTCAGCTGCAGCGATAACCATAACCTTAGTAGGCAGGGCCACATCAGATTTCCAGTGGTTAATTGTTCTGGATCCTTCAATATCATATTGCCGATATAGATATCCGTTTGCAACAACTTCATAATGAGAGGGTGCATTGATAATAAATTCGAGTGTAGCTTTATCAGACACATGGTCAACACAAGCCAGCCAGTTCCTGGCTCTATCGGGCCAGTTGTCACCGAAGAAACTTCTTCGATTAAATTTATTTTGACTGATAATCAGCCCGTCGCGTGGTACTCCTGAGTAATAAATTACAACTTCCATAATGGCATCATTACCTGAAAAAGGAGGGCAATCTATGCTAATCCTATTGTTAACATGCTCGAAATTCAGGGCTTTGCCCGCCATCTCAACCTTGCTAACCTTCATTCCTCCGGCTGTGTCAGTCGAGGCAAGATCAAGAAATAATTGTCTTTCCGGCGCTGTCAAACGAAAGGTAACCGTCGTTTCACCCTCTATCACATTAGTTTCATCTTCAAGCTGCAACTCGAAAATGTAATGCAAAATATCAATGTTTTCATTCAGAGGGTAGGGGTCGGTGTGCCATGAAGCCTGACCGATTAGTGAAAGGCTGAACATTGAAATGCAAAGGCCAATAATAAATTGCTTACTGAAAGTTTTCATATCGTTTAGGATTGGACTGAAAAATTGCGAACAATTCCTGACTTTTCCTATTTCCTTTTCCAAATCAATACTATTTTTAATAATTCTTAAAGATTTTTAACCAAATCAGTCCGGTTATGGAAAAAATAACCCAAATCACAGTGAGCGATAGCGAACAGAATCACAGAGAGCGAAGTGAGCCGAATCACTTTTTTTTATTACCTTCACATAAATTAAACAAAGCTCCCCTTTACTGATTGTGCCTGATCTTTATGGGCATCGGATTATGAGAAAAACTGTTCTTATCGGTTTTGTCCTGATTTTTTGTATTGGGGGAATTATTGCCCAAAAAAAAGACCATCAGGATTTTCTTAATTCTTTAAAGGAAAACGATCTAAAGTCTATGTCAGCCGGTTGCCAGATGGGCAGGACTGTTACGGAGATTTCATTGAATAATGTAAGGACCTACCTTCATACAAACGGAATCTTGTGGACTAATATTGATGGATCAAGTTCTGGCTATGAAATACCTAAAGGGTCTGGTAAAACATGTATTTATGCTGGTGGACTCTGGATTGGCGGAACAGATGTAAATGGTTCATTAAAACTAGCAGCCATTAAATATGTGGGTGGGAGAAATTATTGGCCTGGACCATTAAAATCTGGAGGAGTACATGCAGGAACAACTGATTATGAGACCTGTTATCAGTACGATAAACACTATCAGATTAGCAAACAGGAGGTTGAGGATTTCCGGGCTTGGTATAATTCAACTGATGAGGAAAGATCTGAATACTATAATGCTTATTCAATTCCTGAATCAATTCTTGATTGGCCGGCTCATGGAAATGTTGCAGCTGGTTATGACTACTACCTCGCACCTTTTTGGGATAATAATAAGGATGGTTCATATAACCCGATGGACGGTGATTATCCTTTCTTCGACCTCGACGGAATTCTGAGCTGTGGAACTACTCGTGAAGAACGACGAAGCCAACTTCATGGAGATCAAAATACCTGGTGGGTGTATAATGATAAGGGGAATATTCATGCGGCACCCAATGGGGAGGCTATTGGTATGGAAATAAGAGCTCAGGCGTTTCAATTCTCTACTAATGATGAGATTAATGACATGAGTTTCAATAGTTTTGAGATGATTAACCGGTCGAATTATACACTTATAAATACCTATTTTGGCTTATATGTGGATGGAGATGTAGGATATCCATTTGATGATTATACAGGATGTGATGTTTCAAGAGGAGTAGGGTATTTCTATAATGGAGAAGAGTTTGATAGCGCTTATAAAGGAATTTCGTATGGTGCCAATCCACCTGCTATAGGATTTGATTTCCTGGAAGGTCCGTACAAAGATCCTAATGGTATTGATGACTGTTCCAGCTATGATGAGAAGAATAATCTAATATGT
>CAYXQX010000151.1:0-8011 GCA_964467485.1 uncultured Porphyromonadaceae bacterium
TCTGTCCATCATTATATGGGTTTAGAGAAATTTTGAAGTAATCAACATTGCCCATAGCAATATTGTCGCGCTTTGTTAACTCCTTGAAGATACTGTCTGGAGAACTGTCAAAAAGTATAGCTCCAATGTATATAGCTTTGTTATCATACACAACTCTTACTTCCGAGTTCTGACCGGCAGAATCACCAATAGTAGGTTGATAGGTTTTAAAATCACCTGCCACAGGAACAGTTGCCCAGATCAATTCATCCAACTTTCCGTCAATTTTAATATCTGAAGAAGTTCGCGTGGCTTGTAGCTGTCGCTTAGATTCAAAAGAATAAACCTGATTTACAATTGCAAGAAATAAGATTAAAAATAAAGCTGATTTGATTATTTTCATTCAGGCGCAAATATATCCATTTCATACCTCTAAAAGAACATACAGAACCAATTGAGCTACTGAAGATTGTTAAAAAAGGTTAATGGGATTTCTATTAAGGTACTCAAATTAATTACTAGCTACTTTCCCCGAAAACACCATCCCGATATAGATAATATATCCAAGAACCAACATTACGCCCTTTACTCTACCCAGACTGGCTTTTTTGGAGGGGAACATCATCAGGAATAAAAAGACAGAGATACCTCCAAGATACCAAATATCAAAATTAAGCACCTGTTCATTAACATCAATAGTTTTGATGGCAGCTGTAATTCCCAATATTCCAAGAATATTAAACAGGTTGGATCCAATAATATTACCAATTGAAATATCTGGTTCCTTTTTTATTGCTGCAATAATTGAAGTAGCCAATTCAGGAACACTTGTACCAAATGCGATCACAGAAGCTGATATAACATATTCACTCACATTAAAGCTCCTGGCTATACCCGAAGCTCCTCTAACAAGCCATTCAGCCCCAAACCAGAGTCCAACAGAGCTTGCCAGTATAATAACAAGCGATAGCCAAAGAGTGTATTTGGGTGCGGGTATTTCTTTCTTCTGTTTGGAATCATGACGTCTTGAACTCCATATTGAATAAACAATAAACCCTGCCAGCAGAAAGACAAAAATCATCCCTTCGTGATGGACCAAATCCCGGCTTTGAATAAAGAAGAAAAGAAGTACTGTGGCTCCCATCATAACTGGCCAATCGAGGTAAACCGATCTGGATTTGATGGCAATAGGCATAATTATTACGGTCAGCCCTAAAACCAGACCAATATTGGAAATATTTGATCCTATTACCGTCCCAATAGCGAAATCAGAATGGCCTGTGAAAGCTGCTTTGAGACTTACAACTAATTCGGGGGCAGATGTTCCAAGTGAGATCACTGTCAGCCCAATAACAAGAGTTGAAACTTTAAAATGCCTTGCCAAAGACACTCCTCCACGTACCAAAAGATCACCACTCAGTAGCAGTAAGATAAAGCCAATAAAAAGTAAAATGTAATCCATATTAGAAACCGGGAATATCAGCCCTTGAGATCATCTTTGATTTCATTAACATCCTCAGCAATACCAGACTCATCAACATACTTCCTGAACTCACCGGAAAGATTATCTTTGGTCTGATCCATGTCCTTCTTAAGCCCATCAATATCATCCTTAAGTCCACTTGTAGAGCTGTTAAATTCCTTTTTAAGGTCATTTGTCACCTTTCGAAACTCGCGCATCCCCTTACCCATCATCTTGGCAATCTCCGGAATCTTGTCCGCCCCAAATAAAAGTAGAACAATTACAAAAACGATTACTATCTCCGATCCGCCAATAAATGCAGGAATAACTTCCATCTGATATCAATTTGCTGCAAATATATAGAAAAACCCCGGATGGTTGTCCGGGGTTTCTCACTACTTATGTATTAGAACAAAATTATTTTTTCTTTTTCTCTTTGGTTATTTCTTTTTTCTTAACCAGGTCGAATACTATCGGACTGGCAATGAAAAGAGAAGAATAGGTTCCAACTATAACACCTACCATCATGGCAAAGATAAAACCTCTGATTGAAGCTCCTCCGAAAATAAATATTGCCAGAAGAACTACTAAGGTACTAAGTGAAGTACTGAAAGTACGACTCAAAGTTGAATTCAATGCCTGATTTATAATCACCTTTCTTTCTCTCTTTCTAAAAAGATTAATATACTCCCTAACACGGTCAAATACTACCACTGTATCATTGATAGAATACCCCACCACTGTAAGTATAGCTGCAATAAATGCCTGATCAATCTCCAGCGAGAATGGTATAATACCGTGGAAAGCAGCGTAAATACCCAGCACTATAATAACATCATGGAATAATGCTGCTACGGCTCCCAATCCATATTGCCATGTACGGAAACGCAGTAATATGTATAGGAAGATTACAATGAGGGCAAGAATAACAGAAATGAAAGCTGATTTAATAATATCATCTGCAATAGTTGGTCCAACCAATTGAGATTGCATCCGGTTATGCTCCAGGAAGGTTTCCTTATCAGTTCCTTCTGGCAGATAATCCATACAACCTCTGTACAAAGCATCCTCCACAATTGAATCAGCTTCAGTTAGATCACTATTGATCATATAAGCTGTGGTGATTTTCACCTGGCGGGAAGGTCCAAAAGTTTTGACATCAGGCTGCGACTCAAAAGGAGTAGCCAGGGATTGAATTAAATCTTCTGAATTTACGGGCTCATCAAACCTAACAAGATAGGTACGACCTCCAGTGAAATCAACTCCTAAACTCAAGCCTCTTCCAAGAAGTGCGACAAGAGACAGCCCTACCATTGAAAGAGAAATAATGTAGAATATCTTTCTCTTCTCCAAGAACTTAACACCCATATTCTTGAAAGCATTCCTTGTGATAGCCGTATCAAAAGTAGTACTCTTTTCTTTCGAAAGACGAGCTTCAAAAATAAGTCGGGTTATGAAGATTGCTGAGAAAAGTGAAGTGAAAATACCTATTACAAGTGTTGTCGCAAATCCTTTGATTGGACCTGTACCAAATGAATACAAAATAACACCTGTTAGCAAGGTTGTAACGTTCGCATCAATAATAGCAGAGTAAGCATTCTTATATCCATCCCTGATGGCTAGCTTTATACCCTTACCCGATGCAATCTCTTCTCTGATCCTTTCATATATAAGCACGTTAGCATCAACCGACATTCCTATAGTAAGAACAATACCTGCAATACCTGGGAGGGTTAAAACTGCTCCTAGAGATGCAAGGACACCGGCAATGAAGAAAACGTTTATTATTAAAGCAAGGTTGGCTACAAAACCAGCTCTGTTGTAATAGAAAATCATATAAAGAAGAACTATTACGAAGGCAATAAGGAATGATAAAAAACCTGAATTAATCGCTTCTTGTCCAAGTGATGGTCCTACAATATCTTCCTGAAGAATTACTGCCGGAGCATCCATCTTACCCGACTTGAGGATATTAGCAAGGTCTTGCGATTCCTCAACAGTCATTCCACCACCAGAGATAGAAGAACGACCACCGCTAATTTTTCCGTTTACATTAGGGTATGAACGAACATAGTTATCAAGAACTATGGCAATAGAATGACCAACATTCTCTCCTGTCAATCGTTCCCATACCTTAGCTCCTTCAGCGTTCATACTTATGGATACTTCGGGCTGACTACCTGTAGCTCCAAACTCAGCTCTGGCCTTGGTAATAACTGAACCATCAAGAGCAGCTATACCTTCACGACTGGAAACTTTAATTGCAAGAAGAGCATAAGTATCTTCAGTGTTATCCATTGGCTTTGCTGTCCAGTAAAACCTAATGTTGGAAGGAAAAATTGCTATTATTTGCTCTATACCCAGATAACTGTTTACCTTGGTAGTATCATAACCATTGGAGTAACCAACAACCGGACCAGGGAAAATGCCTTCCGCGGATGAAGCAGGGCTCAATACTGCGAAAAGAGGATTGTTGGCAGCAAACTCTTCAAATGACTGTTCATCACCCATAGCTGTCGAATCACTTTCCAGTTGGTCGATAAGACTCTGCTCACCTGTTGTATCTGCAAGCTGAGAAACCAGATCATCAGCTTCCTGGGATGTTGTATCCTGCGCTTCGGCAACTGCCTCTTCTGCAGCCTCTGGATCTGATTGGTCAGTGGAATTAATCCCTGCTTCAGCATCAAGCATTTCTTTTAGCCTGTTGTTTGCATCAATCAACCATGGGAATACATCACCATTTTCATATGTCTCCCAGAACTCTAGCTTAGCAGCACCCTGAAGAAGTTTTCTAACCCTCTTGGGATCCTTTATTCCAGGAAGTTCAATCATCACTCTACCAGATGTTCCCAATTCCTGGAAACTTGGCTGGGCAACACCAAACTGGTCAATTCTATTTCTTAGAATATTGACACTATTATCAATCGCAGTTTGTGTTTCCCTGCGGATAACATTCAATACCTCCTGATTTGTACTGGTGTATTGAATATCTTCTTTCAGTTCAATCGTATTGAAAACTGAAGCAAGCTTTGCATCAGGATCAATCGTTTCAAACGCCCGACCGAAGAGTGTTACGAAATCATCCTGACTATCAGCCTGCATCTTGCGGGCTTGATTAATAGCCTGAACGAAAGTAGGATCGGTAGAATAATTTGCTAACCCTCGAACAACATCAACAACATTGACTTCAAGGGTTACGTTCATACCACCTTTAAGGTCAAGACCAAGGTTGAATTCACGCTCTTGACATTCCCTGTAAGTGTATTTCATCAGTCCCAGGAAATTATAAACGGTCTCACCAGCCAGTGAATCCTTATAAAAACTTTTCTTATCAGGATCGCCTTGGGCATACTCATCAGCCCTTTTTTCCACTCTTGAAGTTACATAAGTGAAGGATAACTGGTAAATTGAAACGAGAGCCATTGCAATAGCTACAAGCTTTATGGCACCTTTATTACGCATCTGTTAAAAAGATTAAATTTATCTATTACAATCAATTTGCTTTTGGAGGCGCAAATATATTGATTTTTTTTGAAAAAACTACATCAGTAATCATATGCCTTTCAGTCTATTTACCAACCAATAAGTTAGACCAAAAAAAATCCCGGTCAACAATTTCAACCGGGATTCACAACAAGGCATATGGGACACCTATTTTAAAAGTTCGTCATAGTCCTGAAATAAGGGCTGGTTTTTTTCGAAATCGTATAGCGTATTTTTCCTGATCTTGAAATAATAATCCCAATAAGTCCGTAAAGCTCCCATATAATTTTGGATGGCAACATCCTTTGACTCAAGGGCATCGTTAAGCTTCAAAACATCCACTTTTCCGATAATAAACTTCTGCTTAGTGATATTAAATCTGGTTTGCGACAAGGTATCAGTTTTAGCAGCCAGAGCTAATTGGTCGCCCTGCATATTAAAATTCATTACATCAAGGAAGATATTTTGGTCAAATTCAATTTTCTGCTGTTCTACTGATAATTGTACTACATCAAAACTCGACTCTGCCATCTTTACCATGCCCTTTCTTTTGCCCCAATCAAGAATCGGGAGAGATACACCAACGTTAAGTCGTTGAGATTGGCGAGGGTCTTTATAGACGTCGGCAAATTTCTGAGATTGTTGAGTTAGTCCGTAGCTGGCAACCAGATCGGCATTAAAACGGGCATTTGCACGGGCCTGAGCTACACTCTGTTCGGCTTCCAAAAGTTGACGATCCATGGTTAACATCTGCGGGTTGTTCTCCCTGGCCATCTCGGTTGCTTTTTGAACATCAACCTCGAACTTCGGCACATCTTTACTTGTAACAAGCTCAAAATCAATATTTTCACTATACCCCAAAAATCTCCTCAAACGTGCCCTGCGCATTTCAAGTTCAATTTTAGACTTTGCTAGATCATCAGTAGATTTGAGGAAATTTAATTCCATCTGCATAAGGTCTCCCTGATCAATAGTACCCAGTTCAAACCTCCCATTGGCCATCCGATAGAGAGAATCATTACTAGTAACATTCTTCTCGTATGTATGAACATTCATCTGATAAAGAGCCATATCAAAAAACAATCGAACAGCCTTAATATTCACATCCTCCATACTTTCTAAATAAGACTTTTTTGCCTCCTCAAATTTTATAGGCTCGATCTGCCGTTCCCATTTGAATTCGTTAACGGAGAATAGGGGCTGCCTGAAACCAATGCTGATTGGTGACGACATTAGTGTAGCCGGATCATCATTCAAAAGATCCAGACGTCCCAACTGGGAACTCATAAAAATACGGCCACCTGTGAATGGGACCATTTGTGTTACCTGTAGATTAAGAGATGAATTAAGGCTGGTTGATTCACCAAAAACCTGCACCCATTCATCATCTTGAAATACCTGATCTTTTACAATCGATCTGTTAAGGTCTACAAGATCAGCATCGAGGGAAACAGATGGCAGGTAGTTGGCTTTATACGACCTGAAAGACCAATAGCTTCCAGTAAAACGATGTTTTGCCAACAAGGCTTCGAGGGAATTCTCCTTAGCCAGAGTAATAACATCTTCAAGGCTCAGTTTTTTCACCTGACCAGTTTGGGCCTGTGAAATCAATGGAAAAATTGAAAGCACAAGGATAAGTACTAGAAATGTGTGCTTCTTCATAAAAGTCATGTTTTTGTTTTATATAATATATTAATTGGCTCGTAATGATTCAACAGGATCCTGACTAGCAGCTCTTTTTGCTGGAATATATCCGAAAATAATCCCTACAGCTGCTGAAACACCAAATGCTATAAAGACAGAGAAAGGACTGACAATTGTCAATATATCAGCAAAATGTGTAATCAATCGGGATAGTATAATCCCCAACATTATCCCGATAAGTCCTCCAACAATACTAATTAGTATTGATTCTGCCAGGAATTGAACTATTATGTCTTTTTTTGAAGCTCCAATGGCCTGCCTGGTACCTATCTCCCGCACTCTTTCCATTACTGAGGCCAGCATGATATTCATAATACCTATACCTCCAACAATTAAAGATATGCTCGCGATTGCGCCAAGCACAATATTGAAAACATCCTTGGTTCTTTGTTGCTGTTTGAGGAGAAGCTCAGGAACAGTAATCTTAAAATCAGCAACGTCATTATGGCGCCTCTGGAGCATCCGAGAGAGTATCTCAGTTGTTGGCTGAAGCTGTGCCGTTTCTGCTACCTGCACAATTATCTTGTCGAGCTGATGATAATTTGTCACCTCACCAGCACCATCTTCACTACCAGTAGTCATTGTCTGAGAAACCGTCATACGTCCCCCTCTTCCTCCTCCTCCAAACATCACTATTCCTGAAGATTGAGGCAGTTTCCTGTTAACAACAGCCCTGTTCATATACCTGATGAGCATAGTTTTCGCTGGAACAAATACCTGATCATTAGTATTACTGATTCCTAATCCAGCTGAAGAGGATGATACAACTACGTCACGCCTTTCAAGGATACCAATAACCCTCAGCCAGGCATGTCCTACTTTTAAAACCTTACCTACTGGATCTTCTGCAGGAAATAACAAACTGGCAACACTGGATCCAATAAGGCAGACTGCCTGGCCATATTCTTCATGATAACTTGAAAATGGTTCTCCTTCATTTACTTCGAGGTTAAACAGTGAAAAGTAATTTGGGCTGACACCCATTAACACTGTTGGCCTGCGGATTTGATTATGCTGCACAAAAGTATTTAGCTGAATCTCAGGGCTTACCTCCTGCACAGTAGGCAAAATCGCTTGGATCGCCTTAACATCAAGCAGATTAAGCCCATAAGAAAAACGTGAGGTCTCATTTTCTCCATCCTCTCCACTATCACCACCACCGCTACTCTGGTCAATTATCGGCTCAATAATGATGTTATTGACACCCACCATCTCTATCTGGTCAAGAATCTCCTTCTGTGCACCATTACCTATGGCCAGCATACTAATAACAGCGCCAACACCAAAGATAATTCCCAAGGCTGTAAGAACGGATTTCAGCTTGTTGGCCAATATGGCCTCCATAGCAATAATGATATCATGTAAATATCTTCTTATCATTGC
>CAYXQX010000152.1:0-4041 GCA_964467485.1 uncultured Porphyromonadaceae bacterium
TCATATTCCATTCGAACATCACCCGAACCATACACCTTATACGTAAGGCTTAAGCTAGCCATCGGAGCATCTTCAAGATCTAAAATCTCATATTTACTAATTACGATAGCCTCTGAAGGTGACACTTCCTCAAGCTTAAAGTCAAGCAGTTTCTTCCTCTTTCCCGCTTCCCTCCATACGAGGCACCTTTTTTGATGATTATTCCCAAAATCATTATCCGTAGGAGCTCTCCAGAAATTCGGTCGGAGAGGCTCCTTCACAAGTTCATTTCGCTTAACCTGCCAGGAAACCAATTCCCCACTTTGCTTATCAAAACCTAATTTAAAATCCTTTCCTGATATGCCTATTGCATCCGCTGCATCGTCAATAACGAGTCTAGGCATTTCTGTAAGCAGAATAATTTCCGACTCTTTACTAACTGGAATAGAGAACTGCTCTTTGGCATAAACATGACCAGCGGGTAGTATCGTCCATTCACCCATCCTGGTAAATGAAACATTGAGAAAATATTCCTTCCCGGGTGCGGGTTCAGGAATTTTATATTCTAATTTTAATTTACCCTTTTCCTGAGGTAAAATCCCCGGTAAGTTTACAAGCCCTTTTTGAATAACCTTCCCCTCTTCTTCTATCTGCCAGTTAAGCACAAAATCGGATAAGAGTGTGAAATCATATTTATTAGTAACATTAAACTCACCTAAACTTACATCAATAGCCTCAATATCAATATATTCATATACCTTTTTAACTTCATTAAGGCTCGGATGCGGCTCTCTAACGGGATCAACTAAACCATTCAGACAGAAATTACCATCACTGGGAACATCCTCAGGTCCAAAATCTCCTCCATAAGCCCAGAATTCTTCGCCCTCATCATTAGTGGTAAGCAAGCCTTGGTCAACCCAATCCCAAATAAATGCTCCCTGCAGGATAGGATATTTTTCTATCACATCCCAGTAATCCTGGAGATTACCAACAGAATTGCCCATAGCATGTGCATATTCACACTGAATAAGTGGCCTGTCATTTTCCTCATCCTGAGCATATCTTCCCAGATATCCAATACCGGCATACATAGGACACCAGATATCAGTGTGTCTTTGTTGAGTATTAGTTGATTTTTCTGCCCGTTCATACTGTACAGGTCGAGATGGATCTCTGCGCTTTATCCAATTATAATTGGCCAACATATTATGTCCATCTCCAGCCTCATTACCAAGTGACCATATAATTACTGAAGGGTGATTTTTATCCCTCTCAACCATCCTGATGGCCCTATCGAGATGTGCTGCCGCCCATTCCGGCCGATCAGCAAGAGTTACATCTTTGTTATATCCTATCCCATGTGATTCAATATTCGTCTCATCAATAAGATATAAACCATACTGATCACATAATTCATACCACCTTTCCGGTTGTGGGTAATGGGATGTACGAACTGCATTAATATTATAAGATTTCATGGTAAGAATATCCTTCAGCATAGTAGCTTCATCAACAACATGCCCATTTACATCATGATGCTCATGTAGATTTACCCCCTTAAGGTAAACAGCCATACCATTAACCAGCAACTGCTTATCTTTTATCTCAACCTGACGGAAGCCTATTTTTTTATTGAGGGTTTCAATCAATTCACCATCAGATGTCTCAAGAGAAATAAAAAGTGAATATAAGTTTGGCTGTTCTGCAGACCATTTCACAACCGCCCCCAGTGTATCTGCCATACTCAAAGAATGAGAGGAACCACTGATGGTGATTTCCTCAACATGGTTAAAAAGAACTTCATCACCATGCTTTATTGATGCCCTTACATTATAAACCGAATCGACAGCGCCGTAATTACTTAATTCAACATCCAAACCAAAAGCACCATCTTCGTAGTCATTCACTAAATCTGCCCTAACTTCAAAATCCCTTATATGAACCTTATCTCTGGCATACAAGTATACGTCTCTGGAAATACCGCTTAACCTCCAAAAGTCCTGATCTTCAAGATAACTCCCATCAGACCATCTGTAAACCTCAACAGCGACACAATTCTTACCATCTCTGAGAAGCGAGGTTATATTGAACTCTGCAGGGGTTTTACTCCCTTGGCTATATTCAACTTCCTCACCATTTACCCACAGGTAAAAGGCAGAACTAACTCCTCCGAAATGAATAAACACTTCCTTGCCTTCCCACAGAGGAGATACCCTGAATTCTCTCTTATAGGAACCTACCGGATTGTAGTCGTGCGGAATCAAGGGTGGATTAGCTACATGAGGATATTTAACATTAACATAAATGGGTACGCCATAACCCTTAATCTCCCAGTTCGAAGGCACATCTATCAAGTCCCAATCTCTAACATCATAATCATCCTTAAAAAAATAATAGGGACGATCAGCCGGCTTTCTTACCCAGGAGAAATACCATTGCCCATTGAGGCTGGAGAAAAATTCCGAGCCTTCCATTTTTTGCGTTTCCGCTGAGCTCCTTGACCCGTAGGTCATGAAACTGGCCCTGGGCAGCTCCCTGTTTTGATTAAAAACTCCCGGATTTTCCCAATCACGAGGCACCTTTTCTGTAAAAGGCTCATCCTCATATTTTTGATAACTGGGCTGACAGCCAAGCAATACAGCAGTCAGGATAGTAACTATTGAGATGGCAGATCTTATTTTCATGATATTTACGGAATTAATATTTGGGGCTTAGATTAAGTTTTTCTTTTGCAAATTTTATTGATTCATCCTGAATTTCCTTCCAGCTACCTGAAGTAAGATGGCAGCATAAAACATGGTCACCCGCCTCAGGAAAGGCTATTTCACGTTTCATTTCATCAGGAGTACCAAGCTCTTCATACATCCATTTTATCGCTTCTACGCTCACTGTATTATCCTGATTTTCTTCGTCTTTATAATAATATGCCACAAATGTTGGAACACTAACATCCGCAAACAGCTCCTCCTTCATAGTAGTTTTCACAAGTTGCTGCAGGTAAACCGCGCCTTCTGCCCTTTGTTTGGTATACCAGTAAGGATCGGTTTTAGGATCGCTTTCAGTATATCTGTAATCGCCACCCACTATTAGCCGACCGATCTGTAATCCCCAGGGTAAGGTAAGAATGGCAGCAGCCTTATTATAAAGGCTAACATTAGGAGAGTAAAGAAACAGCCCGGCTATGTCATCCGGATATTCAGCAGCCAGCTTCAAAGCCAATGTCCCTCCCGTGGAACAACCCATCAGGATAATTTTGTTACCCAAGGCTTTTGCCAGTACCAAAGACTGTTTTGCCGACTCCCACATAACATCCGGGGTGTTATTAAGAAGTGCATCTTCAGTAACAAGACCATGCTCTGCCAGTCGCGGAATAAAAGCATTCATTCCAAAATGGCTGGCGAAATTTACATGAACAGGGTTACCCTCCTCCGGCGAAGCTGAGTAGCCATGAAGATAGAGGAGGCAATATGGGGTTATTTCTTTCGTGCTATCATTAGCCCACACCAAACGAGATTCGTTTCCCGGCTTTATAGTGCCAGCCCCGGCATCAATAGCCCTTATCATCTCCTCCGCCATTTCAGTAGATTTTACTTCTGACGGAAGATCAGTGTTATACATAGGTATTGATTGTTTTGGTCCAAGCAGGAACCCAACAAGCAAAAGGATTAATATCCCAAGAAAAATTTTACGTCCCTTATTTTTCATGACTGTAAGGTTTAGCAAGAATATTAATCATAAAACAACTTCCCCTGATCAAAATTAACCAGAATATCAGCAATATGCATGCATCGGATAGGAAGATTTTGCTTTCTAAAATATGTTTCCATGTGTAAGATACACGATGAATCAGTCGTTACTACATAATCAGCTCCGGTGGCAGAAGCATTAACAGCTTTTTGTTGAGCCATTGCCGTAGATATTGCCTCATGCTTTACTGCAAAGGTACCTCCAAATCCACAACATGTATCACTTTCTTCCATCTCAATAATTTTCAAACCCGACACGTTAGCCAAAAGAGTACGAGGCTCATTTTTAAGTCCGTACTCACGTAAGGCAGCA
>CAYXQX010000152.1:4051-8010 GCA_964467485.1 uncultured Porphyromonadaceae bacterium
CAGCACAGGAATCATGGATAGTGACCTTGGCATCAAATTTTGCCCCCAGATCTGTAACTCCCATCTGATTTACCAGGAAATCGGTGAGTTCAAATATATTCGAACTCAGCTTCCTGTAATTATTCATATAGATCGTGTTTTCCAGTAAATCAGGAAAATAATTTTTCACAAATGAAGTGCAGGAAGCAGAAGGGCTTACAATAGGTCTTGATCCAGGAAAATCCTCAAGGTATTTAACTGCCAATTCCCTCGCTATATCCCAATGTCCACCATTAAAAGCAGCCTGTCCACAGCATGTTTGATTGGTATTATAGAATACTTTCAAACCTAGCTTTTCCAGTATTTTGACCGTATTCTCAGCAGTTTCGGGATACAGTTGATCAATAAAGCATGGCACAAACAGATCAACTTCTGTTAGCTTTTTCATGCTTGTAAAGGTACAAAAAGAGAAGATGCCTAAAAGATATTTTCGGCAATCCTGACAATGTTATCAGCTCGTCCCATTGTGAAGAAGTGAATCGCCGGCACGCCAGCAGCCAGCAACTCTCTGGATTGATGGACAGCCCACTCAATACCAAGCCCTCTAACAGCCTTATTATCTGCACATTTCTCCATTTCAACGGCAAGATCAGGAGGGATGTCAACTTTAAAGGTCTGAGGTAGCAAGTTCAAATGTTTCTTTATTGAAACAGGCTTAATTCCGGGAATAATTGGAACGGTAATCCCTATTTCCCTGCACTTTTTCTCAAATTCGAAAAATTTCTGATTATCGAAAAACATTTGAGTTACGATATACTCGGCTCCGGCATCCACCTTTGCCTTTAAATATCTCAAATCCGTATCCAGATTTGGTGATTCTGCATGTTTCTCCGGATATCCGGCTACTCCGGCAGAAAAACAGGTGGGTGTAGCTTGTTCAAGATCTTCATCTAAATACTTACCTTTGTTCATATCCATCACCTGTTTGATAAGGTCGAGTGCATGTTCGTGGCCATTCTCGTTAGTCACAAACCTGCCCGCAAACTTATCCGCATCACCCCTAACAACCAACACATTGTGAATATCCAGATAGTTTAAATCTATCAAGGCATCCTCAGTATCCTCCTTTGTAAAACCACCACAAATAAGATGGGGAACAACATCAACCTGATATTTATTCTTAATAGCGGAAGAAATAGCAACCGTTCCGGGCCTCTTTCTAACAACCCTTTGTTCCAATAATCCTGATTCCCTCTTTTTCAGCACTATCTCAGGTTGATGATAGGTGATATTGATGTAGGATGGCTTAAACTCCATCAATGGATCTAAGGTAGAGAAAATCTCATGTATGCTTGCCCCTTTCGTTGGTGGTAGAATCTCAAAGGATATCTTGGGACGATCAGATTGTTGTAGATGATCAGGGATTCTCATTTCTACTGAAAATTAAGATTATTTGTAAGTTGCTTCTTTACCTCATCAACAGGCATACCCCTCTTTGAAGAATATACTTCCAGCTGATCAGGAGAAATCTTGCCTACATTGAAATATCTGGAATTGGGATGAGAAAAATAAAGTCCGGCAACAGATGCTCCCGGCATCATGGCAAGAGTTTCGCTTAGTCTTATTACAGTTCTTTGCTCTACCTCCAAAAGCTCAAAAATAGTCAGTTTCTCCAGATGATCCGGGCAAGCCGGGTAACCGGTTGCTGGCCTGGTCCCCTGGTATTCCTCTCTTAAAATAGTGTTTATCGGCAGATCTTCATCAGGCGCATAGCCCCAGAATTCCTTTCTTACCCGAGAATGCAGATATTCGGCAAATGCTTCAGCCAGCCTGTCAGCCAATATCTTAACCATAATAGCAGAAAAATCGTCATTGGCATCTTCAAATTCCTCGACAATAGATTCGAGCCCCAGTCCGGCCGTTACTGCAAATGTTCCGATATAATCTGTTTTCCCCGAATCCAGCGGCGCTATAAAGTCAGACAAACAATAGTTTGGTCCTTCTGATTTCACCTCTTGATTCCTGAGGTGAAGAAATTTCGCCTTGACAGTTTCTGAGTTGGGTGAATCAAAAATCAGGATATCTTCATCAATAGCATTTGCAGGAAAAATCCCGTACACACCTTGTGTTTTGAGCCTCCCATCCTTCTTCAGCCATTCTAGCATTTCCTCGGCCTGAACGATGAGCTTTCCAGCCTCCTCTCCCCTTACCGGGTCCTTCAAAACCTGAGGATACTTGCCCCTGATATCCCAGGCAAAAAGGAGGAAGGTCCAATCAATGAAGGGAACAAGCTCATCTATACTTGCCTGTATTTCAATTATTCCATTAACATTAGGCACATAAGGATCATACTTATCCCAGTTGATCTTCATTCGGTTCTTCCTGGCATCCTCAAGCGATAAATAATTCTTTTTATTGCCCTTCTTGCTGTACTTAATCCTCAGTTCTTCATACTCACTGCTAAGATTAGTAAGAAACTTTTCTCTGGAGTCATCAGACATAAGGGACCTCACCACGCCTGTCGTTCTGGAAGCGTCCTTAATATGCACCACCGGTCCTGAATATTCGCGGTCGATTTTCAAAGCTGTATGAGGCTTGGAGGTTGTGGCACCGCCAATCAACAAGGGAATCTCCATTCCTGCCTCTTCCATATCCCTGGCCACCTGAGCCATCTCCTCCAGTGATGGGGTTATCAAACCGCTCAGTCCGATAAAATCAGCATTAATCTCCTTTGCTTTAGAGATTATTTTTGCCGCCTGCACCATCACTCCAAGATCAATCACCTCATAGTTATTACAGCTTAGTATCACCCCAACAATATTCTTACCTATATCGTGAACATCACCCTTAACAGTAGCCAGCACAACCTTACCGGCAGTATGTGATTCATTACCGGCTTTCCTCTCAGCCTCCACGTAGGGAGTCAATAGTGCGACAGATTTTTTCATCACGCGGGCACTCTTAACTACTTGAGGGAGGAACATCTTCCCAACAGAAAACAGATCCCCAACCTCATTCATCCCATCCATCAGAGGCCCCTCAATTACATCCAGGGCAAAGGGAAGTTTTTGCCGTGCTTCTTCCGTATCGGAGTCAATAAAATCGCTTATCCCATTCACCAGAGAATGCGCCAGGCGTTTTCCCACCTCCCAGCTTCTCCATTCTGCCTCCTCGATAGTTTTTTTCCCCTTCTCATTAACCTTATCCGCATAAACCAAAAGCCTTTCGGTGGCATCCCTCCTCTTATTGAGGACCACATCTTCGGCCAGCTTTAGCAAATCAGGATTAACCTCATCATAAACTTCCAATAGGGTAGGATTAACAATCCCCATATCAAGACCAGCCTGAATGGCATGATACAAAAACACTGCATGCATGGCTTCTCTAACAGTGGAATTACCCCTGAAAGAAAAAGAAAGATTTGAGATACCTCCCGATACCTTAACCCCTTGCAGATTTCCTTTTATCCATCTCACAGCATTGATAAAATCTACAGCATAATTATTATGCTCCTCGATAGCTGTGCCTATAGCCAGAACATTGGGATCAATAATAATATCTTCAGAAGGGAAACCTATTCTATGGTGCAGAAGGTCATATGCCCTTTGAGCAATACTAATTTTCCTTTCGTATGAATCGGCCTGCCCTCGCTCATCAAAAAGCATAACTACCACAGCAGCACCATACTTGCGTATCGCTGATGCATATTTCACAAATTCTTCTTCACCCTCCTTTAGGCTTATAGAATTCACTACAGACTTACCCTGCAAACATTTTAGTCCGGCCTCAATAATATCCCAGGAGGAGCTATCCACCATAACCGGAACCCTTGATATATCCGGTTCCGATGCAATACGGTTAAGGAATTCAACCATAGCCTCTTTCCCGTCAAGCATGGCATCATCCATACAAATATCGATTATTTGGGCCCCTCCCTCTACCTGGTTACGAGCCACTGACAGAGCCTCTTCATAAGAACC
>CAYXQX010000153.1:0-7992 GCA_964467485.1 uncultured Porphyromonadaceae bacterium
TCCATCGACTGATATTACAAACTCTTTCCTCTTTTTTCTGGATTCGCGCACAAGGATATTGATCTTTTCACCGTCACTATTTACCACCATCATCTCCTCAAAATCGCGCTTCTTGAGCTTTCTGGCTATCTCGGTAGGGAAATTTGAATCGCTTGAAAAATCCTCATCCTCAGACACCATCACATAAACCGACTTGACCTGCTTGAGAAGATACTTGGTGTCAGCATCATCTACAAACCAACGCCCCATGCAGGTCAGGCAGGATGGTATATGTATCCTGACAACTTCCTTCCCGGGATCATAAGAGCGAAACATCCGGCGGATTGAACATGATTGAGCCTGCAACAAAACAGGGAAAGAAAGGATCAGGGTTATAATGACAAACTTCTTCATTTTGGTTTTGTTTAGTGTTCTTAATTAAGACGATTAGGGGTGGGTTTTGTTACAAAGCTTTATCTTAGTGGGTCAACTGGAAATCCTTTCATTATGAATAGACTAATTACTTTCATTATAATCTGTTTGAGTGTATTTATATTATCTGCCTGTCAGGTCAGAAATAATAGCTCAAATGACAAACCGAACATTATCTATATTTTGGCCGATGATATGGGGTACGGAGATGCCTCTTCTCTAAATCCTGATTCTAAAATCCTCACTCCCAAGCTGGATACTCTTGCTCGTCAGGGTATTACCTTTACTGATGCCCACGCAAGCTCCGCACTTTGCTCACCTACCCGTTATGGCTTACTCACGGGCCGATATTCCTGGCGTTCAAGACGACAAGGTGGTGCATTATGGTCGTTTGACCGTCCACTGATTGAGGAGGGCAGGCTTACTGTTGCCCAGTTTTTAAAGGATAATGGCTATCACACGGCTTGCATAGGCAAGTGGCACCTTGGATTAAACTGGAGAGACAAGGATGGGAATATTCTTGAGGATACCGGCAATGAAAAAGGCTGGAATATTGATTTTTCTAAACCACTTGAAAATGGCCCCCTGACCAAGGGATTCGATTACTTCTTTGGGATGGATGCTCCAAATTATCCTCCTTATTGCTATATCGAAAATGATAAAACGATCGGTATCCCCAACAAGGAAAAACCTGTTTCAATGTATGGTGTACCGGGAATAATGCTGGAAAATTGGGATCTGTTTAAGGTGCTTCCTGAGATGGAGGACAGGGCGATCCAATATATCAGGGAAAGAGCTAAAGATGGAGGTCCGTTCTTTCTGTATTTTCCACTAACGGCTCCCCATTTACCCATTGTTCCTACAGAAGAGTTTGTGGGTAAAAGCGATGCTGGTCTATATGGTGATTTCATCTGTCAGGTCGATGCTATTGTTGGAAATATCATGAATACCCTGGATCAAACTGAACTTACAGACAACACCCTGGTTATTTTCACCAGTGACAATGGATCAATTAGAATGGATGGGTCAAAATCAGGTGGCACAGCAAATTCCGTGTTAGATTATGGACACAATCCCAGCTATATTTTCAGGGGCGTTAAAGCAGATGTATGGGAAGGTGGACACAGGGTTCCGTTTTTTGCCAGTTGGCCAGCAAGAATATCGCCCGGATCCATAAGTTCTGAAGTAATATGCCACACCGATCTTTTTGCCACCGTTGCATCTATCCTTGGGAAAAAGGTGCCGGAGAATGCTGCTGAAGACAGCTATAATCTACTGCCTGTCCTTACTGGCGAAAAGACTGACACAGCTGTTAGAGAGGCAATTGTACACCTCTCAGGTGACGGGTCATTCTCAATCCGAAAAGGTTCATGGAAACTTGAAATCTGTCCGGGATCAGGAGGAGCTTCCATGTCACCCGAGACGGCCATGCGAAACAAACTTCCATTGATGCAACTGTATAATCTGGATACAGACATAGAAGAACAGATTAACCTGTACAATAACTATCCCGATAAAGTATTTCAGCTTACATCCCTGCTTGAAGAATATGTATCCAGGGGTAGAAGCACGCCGGGAGCCATTCAGGAGAATACAGGATCCCCTGATATCTGGAGAGCACTTAATGTTAGAGATGTAAAATACGATACTACCATGCTAGAGCATCTGGCTATCGGAAAAGATGTACGTCTGCTTAAAGATGTACCCTTGAAATTCACAAAATCAGGAATTCAAACACTAACAGACGGGGTAAGAGCCTCTTCATGGTATAATGATGGTTATTGGGTAGGACTGGAAGGTGAAAACCTCGACATTATGCTCGACCTTGGTGAAGAAAAAACTATTACTTCAGTCTCAGCAGGATTTCTGGAAGCTCAGGCTTTTTGGATTTTTCATCCTGATAAAATTAATTTCTCATTTTCATCTAATGGTATCGATTACCCATATTCAAAGGAATTGAGTAGGTCAGAGCTCGTAGAAAATGATGAAAGACTCATTAAAGATTTTACAATCGACAATCTCAATGAAAAATGCCGTTACATCCGCATCCAGGCCAAGGGCATAAAAGTATGCCCAACATGGCACAAAGGAGCCGGCGGCAAAGCCTGGATGCTCGTGGATGAGGTGGTTGTACAATAAAGAAGTTTCTAAGGAAGCTCGCCACTAGGTCCCCGCCAATAATATCTCTTACTACAGCGACCATCCCTTCCGGAACTCCGGCTTAATAACCGCATCCAACACTTCCGAATCACCCAGCTTCATATCTTTAGCATCCCAGCTAAGCTTCTCATTCCTGGCGAAGCTAGCGGCTACACCCAATGACACCATCTCGGTTAGCGGTCCGCCATAATTGAAATTAGCACTGGCTGTTTCTCCTGTTAAACAGGCATTTACCCAGTCGCCCTGATGCTTGCCTACTCTCTTAATGGTAGGTGTTGGATTCTCGAAAGTATACGTTGGATCGAAAGGCATAAACTTCAGTCCACCTGCACCATGTGATCCGTGCTGCACAATTCCTTTCTCACATACCAGCAAAGCTCCATTGCCACCGAATTTAATATTCTCAAATCTCTCATCCCAGTTAGGAACGATTCCGCCATCATACCACATCAGTTTAACAGGTGGCTTCTTCCCTCTTTTCGGGAACCAGTAAGTGATAATTTCTGATGTTGGGAAAGTATCGTATTTCTTATCAGGCAGTTGATTCGTGTGAGTTGAAAGCACACTATCCGGACTGCCAAGACCGAGGGACCAGAAGGCAGGATCGAGGGTATGACAACCAAAATCACCTAATGCCCCACAGCCAAAATCGATATAACCACGCCATTTCATCGGCAGATAATCAGGATGATAAGGCCTTGCCTGCGCCGGTCCTAACCAAAGATTCCAATCTAAGTCTTTAGGCACAGGGAAATCACCTGTTGGCCTTTCAATACCGTGAACAAAAGAAACACTTCCACCACCAACCGGACGATCACACCAGGCATGTACCTCAGTTACATCACCTAACAGTCCTCCGTCTACCCACTCAACCAACTGACGGATCTCCTCACTCGAGTGACCCTGGTTACCCATCTGTGTTTGCACACCATACTCCTTGGCCAGACTTACGATCTTGCGTGTTTCGTAAACCGAATGAGCCAGCGGCTTCTCGCAATACACATGCAAACCCATCTTGATAGCCATGGTAGCAACCACAGCGTGATTGTGATCAGGGACTGCACAAATAATGGCATCGAGATCTTTCTGCTTCTCCAGCATCTTGCGGAAATCAACATACTTCTTTGCATTCGGATGTTCCGCGGCAACCTTCAGAGCAGGCTCTCTCCAGTCAACATCGCACAAGGCAACAATATTTACAGGCTGATCAGCCATTGCCCTGATATTGCTATAACCACGATGAGTAATCCCCACAACACCAACATTCAGCTTATCCGAAGGCCACACAAATTTCTTTACAGCACGGTTATGCTTGGCAAATCCTGATGAAGAGCAGGCCGCAGTACCCAGAAACAGGGTCCCTGCAGTTCCAATTGACATAGTTTTAACGAATGATCGACGAGTATTTCTCATAGTTTGGGTTTTTAGCTGTTAAATCACAATAAAAGTAAGAAAATGAAAGACTCTTTAATAATAATATTATGGGTAATGTTTACCTTATTTTTGCCCTGCCCTATACGTCATCCTGGACGAAGCGAAGCGGAGATCCAGAACCTAGTGGCGTTCTTGCGTAGAAACAAGAGAACTTCGCACCATTTCTTATCTTCACCCCATGAAACAACTCCTACTAATCCTCGCAATAGCAATCCCTTCCCTCGTTCACGCCCAATACGGCGGCGGAGAAAAATATCCTGATCTTAAACCCAATACAGTATCAATGGAGAAATTTGAAAAGATGCGCTTCGGCATTTTCATGCACTGGGGACCGTCAATAATGAGGGGCACCTCCAGCTGGGGTCGTGGAAACCATCCCTACGATTTTGCACCTCGGGTTCCTATCAGTGAATTCGATAGCCTATACCTGCAGTTTAATCCGGTACTGTTCAACGCGAAAGGCTGGATCTCAACAGTGAAAAAATCAGGAGCCAAATACTATGTTATCACAACCAAGCACCACGATGGCTTCTGCATCTGGGATTCTGAATACACGGATTATGATATGATGTCGACGCCATATAAAGTGGATGTGCTGAAGGAATTATCAGAGGAATGTGAAAATCAGGATATATTATTCGGGACCTATTATTCCATATGCGACTGGCACCATCCCGATTATCCGGGGAGATATGGTGGTGACCCAAGGCCCAGAGAGGAATCGGATATGAATGAGTACCGCAAATACCTCTATCACCAGATGGATGAGCTGGTGGATAAATACGATTCCAAAATTCTGTGGTTCGACGGCTCCTGGGAGAGCGACTGGACTCATGAGGATGGAATGGATCTGTATAAATATCTTAGGGACAAGGACGATAACATAATAATCAATAACAGGGTTGACAAGAAGCAAAATCTTAAACAACGTACCGAGCAGTTGGCGAAATTTGCCGGAGATTATAAAACACCCGAACAGGAGATCGGTGAGTACGATATCGAGCTGCCTTGGGAGTCATGCATAACAATCACACAGGGCAGTTGGCACTTCAAACCGCAGGCGAGTATCAAGAGTCTGCAGGAACTGATCAACATACTGGTCCAGACTGTCGGAGGCGGGGGGAACCTGCTACTAAATATCGGCCCGATGCCTGATGGTCGTCTGGATATGTTCCATGAGAAGCGCCTCCTCGAACTCGGCTCCTGGCTGGAGAACAATGGTGAAACCATTTACGAAACCGAAGGCGGACCTTTTAAGCCAAACGAATATTCAGCATCAACCAGGATAGGCAATAAGATTTACCTGCACATCCTGGATTGGCCTGCCGATAAGCTCACAATACCAAAAATCGGGAAGAAAATATTGAAGAGCTATATCCTTCATGGAGATGAGTTTAAAATAAATTATTATCCTGATTTTATGGAAGTTACGATTCCTGAAAACCAGAGGAAAAGCAAAAACACCATCCTGGTTTTTGAAATAGAAGGAGACGTACTGGATATTGAGGATAAAGAACCGGCAGAATTCAAAAACCTGATGACAGCCAAACTGCTGAAAGAGCCGGCAGAGAAATTTTCCGGCGAGGGAGCAAAATCCCTTACGAACAAAATCGAAGGCACACCCGACAACCTTTATGCCGATTGGCTGGGTTATGAAGGTGAAAATTTCGAAGCGGTAATCGACCTGAGCATACCGAAACAGATAAGTAAAGTTTCTATCGGATGTATGCAAAATCAAGATCAATGGATTTTCCTGCCGAAGAGAGTTGAAATATTGGTTTCAGGAGATGGCCAAAAATATCAGGAGATAGCAAGTTTAGATATCGAAACCGCTAAAGTTCCAAAGCAAACCCGCGAAGAAATCGAGCTAAGCTTCCCATCACAAAATGCCCGCTATGTAAAAGTTATTGTTTACAACATTGGCACCTGCCCCACCTGGCACAAAGGCGCTGGAGGGAAAAGTTGGTTGTTTGTGGATGAGGTGGTGGTGCAGTGAGGTACCCTATTGATACAACAGAAGCTCGCCACCAGGTCCTGGATCTCCGCTTCGCTGCGTCCAGGACCTGGTCGCACTCAACCGTACTGTTTACTCGTACAAAAACCTCTTAATACTCTTCTTAGGCGTCTTCACAAATTCCTGCTCCATCATCTCAAACTTTACTACCTGCATGAACTTTGGTAATTGGTTATTCAAATGATGACGGTTCTTATCCATCACTTTGGTAATTTCATCTCCCTCAATGCCATCTTTATTAAGATGTTCCTTGTCGGCAAAAACCAAGGCCACTAAACGATCCTTTCGCCCAACAACAACTGATTCAATAACATATGGCATGTTATTTATCCTGCCCTCAACAATCTCGGGATAGATATTCTGACCAGATGGACCCAGTATCAAACTCTTGTTCCGACCTTTGATGAAGCAATAACCGTCCTTATCTAATAAGCCCAGATCGCCTGTTCTCAGCCAGCCATCTTCGGTAAGGGCAGCTGCTGTAGCTTCTGGGTTCTTGTAATATTCAACCATCACATTATCACCCTTCACCATAATCTCGCCAACCTCATTCTGAGGATCAGCAGAATCGATCTTCATCTCCAGACTATCGACAGGTTTTCCACAAGAGGTAAGCTTCCTGGTCTTCCAGCCATCATAGCTCACAAGCGGACCACATTCTGTCATTCCATAACCAATAGCAAACTTAAATCCGATTTTTGTGAGGAATGTCTCCACCTTCTTATTCAGAGCTGCTCCTCCACATACAATCTCACGGAAATTACCACCAAAAGATTCGGTGAGGGAAGCATTGATTTTCTTGAAGATTATTTTGTTGACCCCCGGAATATTTGTCAGGATCTTCATCGCTGGCTTATTCAGCACAGGCAGAAGCTTATTCTTGTAAATCTTCTCCAGCACCAATGGCACAAACATCACAAGATGAGGCTTGATGCTCTGGAAAGCTTTGAGAATAACTTGTGGCGACGGGATTTTTCCCAGGAAGGTGATATGACAACCAATAGAGAAGGGGAAAATAAAATCAAAGGCACATCCATAGGTATGGGCCAGAGGGAGAAAGGATACGATATTCTCGCCGGCTTGCAAGGGCATATTATTCTGAGCATAATCCAGATTAGCCATAAAGCTCCTGTACTTGAGAACCACTCCTTTTGTGTATCCTGATGTGCCCGATGTGTAATTGATAGTAACCAAATCCTCTAAGTCAATTTTCGGTACTGTGAAATTTTCGGCAGTCAAGCCATCAGGGTATTTTTCAGCCAAAAGCTTATCAATGTCTTGCCTGTCTTTTTTATATCCGGAAACTTTTGAACTTATCAATCCAAAATCCTTGTGATTGAAGATAGCATCCAAATTTGAAAACTTGTCGGGATCAAGCTTTTTATACATCTCCTCCTGACAGAAAAACACTTTAGTATCACTATGCTCAATAATATGCGTAATATCATCGGCATGAAATTCGGGCAATATAGGAACCGCAACACCTCCATAAAGAATGGTGGCCATATAAGATATAGCCCAGTGCCTCGAATTCTTACCCAGAAAAGCAACTTTATCGCCCTTTTTCAAGCCATTCCGCTCAAAAAGAATATGCAAACGACTAATCCACTGAGCTACCTCTTCATAGGTAAAAGTATCACCCTCATAATCAGAGAAAGCCTTTTTTTTCCAGTTGCTTATGACGCTCTGCGTCAGCACGTCAACAAAGTTTCTATCTGCCATTTTGAAAAATTTTAAGGATGCAAGGTAAAAAATTATACACATAAGAGTCAACACAACGTGGTTGAAAATCATTTTTGAGCACATATTTATAAGTAATTTTGTGGACCGAAACATTAATATTAACAAACTTGGAATCTAAATACCAAATAAGCGTATGATTGAATCGGGAGCATTAGTTTACACTATCCCCGACAGGTGCAGGGCGTGTTACAGTTGCGTCAGGGAATGTCCAGCGAAAGCTATCCGGATTG
>CAYXQX010000154.1:0-7972 GCA_964467485.1 uncultured Porphyromonadaceae bacterium
AAGATCAAATGGAAGATGGGGGCGGCAAGCAAAGAGATTCTGGGCTATACCTGTATGCAGGCCGAAACGGACTTGGACGGAAAAAAGATTCTGGCCTGGTTTACTCCGGATATCCCAATATCTGCTGGTCCGGAGCGCTATTATGGTTTGCCCGGACTAATACTGGAAGTAAATATAAATCAGGGGCAAGTGGTCTGGCTGGCTAATTTAATTGATACCACTACACCCCAGGAGGATCTTCTTGCTGATTCTAAAGATGGAAAGAAGGTAAAACCTGTCCAGTATAAAAAGATCCAGGAGGATAAGATCGCCGAGTGGGAGCGACAACAAAAGATGAAGAGGAGTGATAAAGCAGTTCGGATAAAAAAATGAGATACATTTTAAATAGTAGCCTGACAGGATGCTTGTTGGTGAGCTGGTTGTTACTAGCCTGTTCCTCAGTTGGCTTGGCCCAGAACCGAATCTCTGGTGTGGTGGTCAATGAAAAACAGGAACCATTGCCGTCGGCTACCGTGGTACTATTAGAACCCTCCGATTCTACTATGGAGTATTTTGGTGTTACTAACAAGGAAGGGAAGTACCTCATCCGGAATATCGACGACGGTAAGTACCTCATACAATTTGCTTTTGTGGGGATGGAAACCTTGATTGAAGAGATCCAGTTTCCGCGGTCACAGGGAGAAAATATAGGAACAACCACCTTGAAGATGAAGGCCTTCGGTGTAGAGGAGGTTTCTGTAATAGGAGAATATATCCCGATGAAATTTGATAGCGATACTGTGGAGTTTAACGCCCGTGCAGTGAGTACCAAACCGGATGCCGTAGTAGAGCAGTTATTGCAGAAACTCCCGGGTATTGAAATAGATAGAGCAGGTAACATTAAGGCTATGGGAGAAACGGTGGCTAAGGTATTGGTAGAAGGAAAAGAATTCTTCGGAAACGATCCCAAAATGGCTACTAAAAATTTACCGGCTGATGCCATTGACAAGATCAAAATCTATGACAGGAGATCGGATGTATCTCAGTTTACCGGGATTGACGATGGAGTACGCGATCGGACTATCGACTTGCAATTGAAAGAGGATAAGAAAAGCGGGGTTTTTGGAAATTTAGAAGCTGGATATGGAACTGAAAACCATTATTTGGCAGGAGGAAATGTCTTTCGTTTTAATGAAAAATCCCAGATCGCCCTCTTAGGTAACCACAACAACATTAACCGTTTTGGGTTAAAGGGACTGGAATTTGGAAAGTCGGCAAATGGCCTGAATACATCCGGGTCGGTGGGCGTAAACCTATCGTATAACCCAACTGACTTTAATCGCTATTACATGAGCTACGTAGCCGGAGGGAGCAAATCGCTGTTGGAACAGAAGACAGAAACCCAAAACTATTTGAAAGACCTGGATTATTTTCAAAGCAATAACCTGGATCAAACTACCCGGGATACCTCACATAACTTGCATTTTGGTGTGCGATCACGAATCTTTGGCTGGCAAAATCTTGTAGCCAATGCCAATGTGAATATTACCGAGCAGAATCAGGTCAGACAGACACTGATGAACAGATTGATGGAAGATCGTCCGGTAAACCAATTGTTGAGTGGTACCAATGAGGAGTCTAATGCAGTAAATATGAATTTGGATGCCACACATATCATCAGGATAAATGAAGATAAAACCCAGTTTACCACCAAGATTGGAGGGAGTGGAAATCGCAGTTTCTCCGGATCAAAATGGGACAATCAAACCACATACTATAATCCCGATAAACTGATCACTTCATCTGAATTTCAAGACAATCATAATGAAGCGCTAAATCTGAGAGTTATTCCGGCATTAGTACAGAAATTGAATCGATTCTGGTTTTTGGATACGCATGTGGCCCTGGGACTAAACACAAATTCTCTGGATCGTCAGCAAGGATTGAATGAATCAACTGAAGTAGTCACTGATTCGCTCAGCCCCAAGTACAATCGCGATTATCGCTATGTTCGGCCGGGTATATCCCTTCAGCGGAACACTGAAAAGAACCAGTTAAACCTCACCTTGGGGGCAGAATGGTCTGTACTTGATCAAATGCTGTGGGAAGAGAATATCAGGGGAAAAAAGTATTTTTATCTGAAACCACGATTGAGTTATAACTCTCAGTACAAATCAGGACGAAGATTCGGAGCCAATTATTCAACGGGCTTGAATTTACCGGGTATTGCACAGTTGATGCCCGTAATCAGTACCCTTAATCCCCTGAGCTTGTACCAGGGAAACAGTCAGCTTGAACCGGAATTCCAGCATTCATTTGGCTTGGAGTGGCGTGTCTTTGATGAGTTTTCTTTTACCTCCTTTTTCAGTCGGGTATCGGCTCAGTACACAGAGAACAAGATTGCCATAGCCAGAACCATCAATGAAAACCTGGAGCAGTATGCCACGCCGGTTAATGTACCATGGGGGTATGGGGCCAATGCCGCATTTAACTTTTCTACTCCCATCAGACCACTGGATATAGAGATAACAATTGATCTGACTGAGAATTACAACCGAGGGATCAATGTGATTAATGATCAGGATAATATAGGAACATATTTAAGCCATAGTTTACACTTTGATATCAATAACCGAAATAAGAATTTATGGGACGCAGAAGTTGGAGCTTCCATATCCATGACTGATTCCTGGTTCTCCATCCAGCAAGATTTGAATAATCGTTATTATAATTTCAGCTATTTTGGTGCTTTGCGTTGGACTCCTGGTGAGCGATTCAATATCGGTTTGGATGCCGATATTCGCAATTACAATTCCCAAAGCTTTAGTGAGGCTATAATTATACCATTTATCGGAGCTGAGGCAAATATTTATTTCTTGACTGGCAATCGCCTGGTAGTTAGCTTAATTGCAGCCGACATATTGAATAAAAATACAGGATTAAAACGGATCAGTGATGTCAATTATCTGATGCAACAGACAAGTAATATTTTGGGCCGGTATTGTTTAATTTCAGTAAAGTACCGGCTAAATCATATGGGTGTTTAACATGTGAGACAGTAAATATTCATCCTGATCCAAAGCCAAAACAAACAAATCACGCTTATAAATTATTGCGGCAAAAAAACAGAATATCTACCAAAAACTAAAGAACCCACAAAATCAAGCTATATTTGTAAAATATTCATAAGCTATGGAAGCACCTAAGAGTTATAGTTTTTCAACATTCATACCAGAGATAGTAACAAAATTCTCAGACCGCAAAGCTCTGGGTTTTGTAGGTGAAGATTATATTACCTACGGCCAAATGGGCAAGCAAATTAAAGCCATCAGTGCCTTTGTTGAGGCCTTGGAGATAAACCCAGGAGAGCGGGTTATAATATATAGTCAGAATATGCCCAATTGGGGAATAGTATATTTTGCCCTTCAGTGCATGGGTATTGTAACAGTGCCGGTGTTGCCTGATTTTAATACACATGAGTTGGAAAACGTATTGGACCATTCCGAGGCGAAGGCCATATTCGTTTCAGAGGGGTTAGAATATAAGCTAAAAGAAGCCAAAAAGAGTTTTATCAAACATACTATTCGACTGGAAGACCTTAGCGTTTTATCGGGTAATGATGATACACCTATTTATGATCCGGAAGCGAACTACACATCAGATTATGTGGCACCCGAAGATGAATTAGCAATTTTGTTATACACCTCAGGTACTACCGGAAATTCAAAAGGAGTAATGTTATCGCAAAAAAATGTACTGATCAATGCCTATCAAAGTGGTATGGTACAAACCATTAAACAAGATGACAGTTTCCTATCCGTACTTCCCTTATCTCACACTTATGAAAATACTCTAGGCTTAATTCTCCCCATAATGTGTGGGGCCATGGTAACCTATCTTAGAAAACCTCCTACAGCCAGCGTATTAATGCCTGCCTTAAAGTCGGTACAGCCAACAATTATGCTAACGGTCCCGATGATCATTGAAAAAGTGTATCACAACAGCATTTTACCTACAATTAAAAAGAAAGCATTCACCAGAATTCTTTATAAAACCAGAGCAGGGAGGAAGTTTGTAAACAAAATAGCCGGTAAAAAACTTTACCAAACTTTCGGTGGCAGATTAGTCTTTTTTGGAATAGGTGGAGCAAAACTGGACGGCCAGGTTGAGCGCTTTCTGAGAGATGCAAAGTTTCCATATGCTATCGGATACGGACTCACTGAAACCTCTCCTTTGCTGGCGGGTTCAAACCCTAGCATGACTAAATATCAAGCAATTGGCCCAAAGGTAGTTGACATAGACTTGATTCTCAATAATCCTGATGCTAAAACAGGTGAAGGTGAAATTTGGGCTAAGGGTCCAAACATCATGCTGGGCTATTATAAAAACGAAGAAAAAACAAAAGAAGTCTTAACCCCGGATGGTTGGTTTAAAACAGGTGATCTGGGTATATTTGACAAAGAGGGTTGGTTGAATCACAAAGGCAGACTAAAAAATTTGATCGTGGGCGCTAACGGCGAAAATATTTATCCCGAAGAAATAGAGTCGATCATAAATAACTATAGTCATGTAGTTGAGTCCATCGTAATGAAGCAAAAAGGGAAACTTGTTGCCTTAGTTCATTTTAACCGTGAAGAACTAGAAACCCGCTTCAACCAAATGAAAGCAGAACTGTCCAACAAAGTTGACGTAAAACTTGAAGAAGTTTCACAAAAGGTTGATGTCCTAATCGAAGAATTAACGACTGAGCTTCAGCAATATGTAAATACCCGTGTTAATAAAACATCAAGACTTCAACTGGTTATTGCACACGCCGATCCATTTAAAAAAACAGCTACAAAAAAAATCAAACGATATTTGTACACCGACTAATTGGTAGTTGCTTCGGTAGAGCGCCATTAGCGCCCTTCCGAAATAACGCCAGTGCGCCACCAGGTCCCGGATCTACGCTCCGCTTCGTCCGGGATGACGGTTAGGGCTTGCCACCATTTGTTGGCAATAGTACTTTGTCAATCACCAATGTAACTCAAATGAAAACGTCATCTCGTAGCGAAGCGGAGATCCCGATAGTGAAGCGTATCGGCGGGGCCGGGCGAACGCCAGGACCTGGTGGAGAGCTTGCGTAGTAACGAAAAAGAGCTAGTGGCGAGCTTGCGAAGTAATGAAAAAGTGCTAGTGGCAAGCTTGCGAAGTAATGAAAAAGTGCTATTAGCGAGCTTGCGGAGTAAGGCAGAGCCCCTTCTAGTGCTTCCTCACTAAAAAACTATACTGATAATTACTCGACCTCAGCCTTAGAAGATACACACCCGATGCCAGATGACCCAGGCTTATCCTGATGTCTTGGTCTCTTCCAATATCCTTGCTGACAACAACCTTACCGTTCATATCCAAAATCTCCGCAAACCAATTGGCCTGCACCAAACTGAGAAACTCAATATGAAGATCATCTACTACCGGATTGGGGTAAATTTTACAGAAATCCTCCATTTTAAAATCAGGATTACCATCACCTTTTTCGAAAGCAAAAATGTCTTTTAACTCCTGCTCGAAGGTAGCGGGACGCTCCAAGAGAAAAAGCATCATCTGATTAACACTGCTATGCCATTGGCCCATATCCTCAGGGCTCCACCATCGTGCAATCTGGGCAGGAATGGCCTCATTATACTCCAGAAAATATTTATCCAGAAGATCACCCAGATTAACAGGATTAAAAAGGGTCTCCCTCATAATTTCCCACTCAGCTAAAAACGACTCAACAAAATAGGTGTTTTCGCATAGGGCCTTAAATAGTATCCCATGTGGAGTATCCGATTCCAAAAGCTTGTCGACAGATGTTTCATCAGGATTTCTTAAACAGGCATCAAAATCATAAAACATCCATTTCCAGGGGATACCGTTAAGCTCACTCCGCCATATTTTATAGTTATTATGAGGCCAATCCTGATTTATAACAAAGAGCTCAAACAAGGTATAGCGGATAAAATTATCAAGATCAATTCGAGCTAATACCCTCTGATAATTTAGTCTATTCTTCAGATTATTTGCCTGACAAAATTCAAGAAGATCATGAAAATCATTATTCTCTTCCCAGGTAGGTTCAACAATCTCAACATCCTCCTCCTCAATATCATAATGATCTCCGAGGTAATACTCATCCTGCCTTTCCCTCATATTACTCAAACCCCAAAACTCACCATTGATATACACAAAAACCGGCTGGTTCCTTTGATAATCTGTGTTGGGGTAATGCCTGCCAATAAGTTCATGCAAAAACTCATCCTGAAAAACTGTATTTCTATGGAACCAATGCACCATTCCCGAACGAACCAATAAACGCTTAAAACGTGATGGCCCCTCAGCTCCAAATACTGGATAAGAAATTCTCTCCTTTCCATATTCCGAACGGGCATAAATTCTTAGCGTTTTCTGCGGGTGCGGTCTGGTGTAACCCCCATGAATCCGAATTCCAATATTCTGATTAAAAGCTACCTCCCCCGAAGGATCAAAATAACAAATGTGCCCTGGCCTTTCCCAATTCTTTTCTCTTCCATAATAATTGCCAGTAGTTTCCGGCTCATCCTCATCAAATTTTCTCCCTGCCACATAGATCCCGGAATCATAGCTAAACAAATCCATACTATCCGCAACCAGACTTACAATCGGCAATAAGAGCTCAGTATCTCCTATTTTGTAAACCAAAGTCAGGGAATCCGCAGTACTAGTATTTTCATTAAAAGTTTTTATCCTGATGACACTCAGTCGATCGACCTCTTCATCCGGGGCCCGCCAGCCAAATTCCCAGTTTGGCCAAACCTTGGGATCATAGATAATGTTGTTAGTCGGTATCAGGCTGTACTTCATTGGTGGATACGAAAAGCCTATGGGAATGGAATCCACATAAACAGCACTGCTTAAATCAGGAGTATTTCCATCGATGGTAAACCTTAGCTCAGCATCAGAGTCCACCCTCAGATAGAAAGGTTTATCATAAACCCCGGATGGGTGGGAAACATTAATCGATTGGCCATGTGTAAGGACACCCGACAAGAAGTACACGCAGACAAGAAGTACTAAAACCTTAGTTCTCAAAACTCTTTTCACCTATCACTTCAAGTTAATAAGGTGCAATTTACAAATATTTATACCTGTGCATTGTGGTGCCCTTCCGAAACAACGCCAGAGCACCGCCCTCGCTCACACTAGCACCCAAACCACTCCGTCAAAACCCAAAAAGGCAACAACACCCTTCCCCTCCTGTACATAAAGGGTAGGTTTACCTGCCAACTCGTAATACCATACATCATGATAGGTTTGGCCATTGATCTGCATCTCCTCGGCAAAAGAGGCCGTTTCGTTATACCAGAGATCCTCGTGCTCAACAGCTGTCCCTCTTTTATTGGCGACCAGCAAAATCGAACCTTCAATAATCGGATTATTAGTATTACGATAATCCTTGATGGTAGATGTATAGCCAACCCTGTCATATACCTCCAGAGCACCCGCCCCATCCAAAACAAAGCGGTCAACATATAAGGAAATGGCCAGAAAATAAGTAATATCCTCATTCACAACACTATATTCAACTACGTATCTCTCACTACGATATATCTCCTTCGCAATATCACCGACTTTTGTTCCCTTACATATATCCTTATAGGTCTGATCCACCATCTCATCCCTCCGAATACCCAGAGCAAAACGCAAAGTATCCCCTCCCGAATTTTCAAAAGACAACTCATTAACACCAACATATGGATACCAGTCAGCCTTACTCTCCTCCAACAAAGCAAAATCCCCAAGATCCACATCCGAACCACACTTATCACAAGCCCCCAAAACAAGCAACCCAAGCAAAACAAAACTTCCAAACATCAACTTCATAATTCAATATTTAATGGTTAATGACAGGTTACGGATAACGAATAAAGGATTAACGAGTAACGAGTAACGAATAACGAGTAACGAATAACGAGTAACGAGTAACGAATAACGA
>CAYXQX010000155.1:0-7956 GCA_964467485.1 uncultured Porphyromonadaceae bacterium
TGTGCCATCTGCTCCAGAATTCGGCAATATTCTTTGCCATATAAGGAGTCTTGAAATTATCCATGATCTTGATGCCAAGAATTAAAGCACTTCCGATGGCAACAAGAGAGTAACCATAAAAATCAGAGTATATCTGGAAGGAATAAAAGAAAACAGCTGTCAGGACGCTCCAACGATTATGATCCAGCGGATTATCGTAGATCTGATCAACGAATACTGATAAGTTATCGGCTACAACCATCTTGATGAACAAACCATATAGTATTAGCCGTAAGCCATTTATCAGGTTCTTATAGCTGAATATTTGTTTTGTCTTGAACTGTGGACCCAGATTAAAGAATCTCTCAATAGGACCTGCCACCAGCTGGGGGAAGAAGGCTACATAAACAGCGAATATTCCAAGATGTTTCTCTGCTTTTTGTTTACCCTGATAAACCTCGATGGTGTAGCTAAGTGTTTGGAAGGTGTAGAATGAGATTCCTACAGGGAGGAGGAGATCGAATGTCCTCGACTCATAGAACACATTGAACTGTTCCAATACTGAATGCACCGAATCACCAAAGAAATTGAAATACTTGAAAAGGAATAGGATGCCAAGGTTGGTAAACAGGCTGAGAATGAGATATTTTTTTCGTTTTCGTTTATCTTTGTGGCGCGACATCCGGAGGCTGGCCCAATAGTCGATCCCGGTTGAGGTTAAAATCAGGATGAGATATTCAGCTTTCCAGCACATATAGAAATAGTAGCTGGCTCCTAACAACAGTATCCACCTGTATTTATGCGGCAATACATAGTAAAGTATTACCACTAAAGGCAGGAATAAAAGGTATTGATAAGTGTTAAAAAGCATTTTTCGGTTTTGCGAAAGCACAAAGAAAGTGAAAAATGAGGAAATTGACCTGTCAGGTCTATAAAGAATAATAGTTTTTCATTTTGCTGCAATAACTGCATCTATATAAATTGAGTTTCTCCCATAATTTGACGATACTTGCTAAGTGTAAATCCAAAGAAGAAAGAATTTTTTATTTGACTACTTCAAGCAAATTTGGCTGGTCTCTCCGGGTTCTCGAACACCAAATAGATAACAAAACTTTCCAAAAGTATATGCTTGGCCAAACAAACTTTGATGATTTGCCTGAAGAGAATTTAATTATTCTAAGGACAATGAGACATAATAACTTGAGTTATCTCTTGTTGGAAACTTTTTCACCAGAAACTATATAAACATATTTAGCTGCATGTCCAAACCCACAACCACCTAAAAGATTAATACTATCATTAATAAATTCCAATGATGTACCAGATCTAACCCTATTGCAATCACCCTTTATACAGTAACTTGAATTAATACTACCATCTTCAAGAATCTTGAAATTCCAGTCAAGAAATTCAAGCTTCGTTATGGATTTCAGCTTTTTTTACTGACAATACCATATCATAAGCCAAAATTATTGTGTCTGTCCAATTTGGATATTCGTCATTACCAAATAGGGTATGTGTCCAGATGCTTATTTGTCGTAAGTTTTTTTGGATGAACTTTTGATTGGCTATATCTTTGTAATCAATTTGAATGTTTTTAATCTGATGATCTTTATAAAGAAAATTGCCGTTGTTCTAATTCTAATTCTATGCATGATTGAAGTGAATGCACAGGAGGATACTGTTATGTATTCATTCTTTTCAGCAGGTCATACCTATGGGAGTCCTGATATTTACCAAGTAGGCCTGCATACCCCTTTTGTGGATTATATCCCCAAAATTAATGCCTACCCTAAAATCCAACTGGGATTTCTTACCGGAGATGTTGTGAAGACGAGCAATGTACCCTATTGGGATGCAGCGGAGCAAGATATTGCTAAGCTTGATGTACCTGTTTTTATAGCGGCTGGTAACCACGATATGGGCTCTGAGTTTGTCAAAAGATTCAATAATTATTATTACAGTTTTGTGAAAAATAACGACCTGTTTATTGTCCTAACTCCGGGATTAGGTGCGTGGAATATTACAGGGGACCAATTAGATTTCCTTACCAGTACTTTGGATAACAACTATTCCAATGTGAATCACATCTTTATTTTTTTACACGAATTGATATGGTGGAGTCCCACCAATGAATACAGCAATGTTATAATTAACTCCAAGGGCTACTACCCTGGCTCTACAAATTTTGAATCAGTTGTAAAACCATTATTAAGGTCATACCCCAAGGATGTTACAATTTTCGCCGGGGATTTAGGAGCATCAACTCAAGTCTCCTCATTCATGTACAGCCAAACGGAAAATATTACTCTTATCGGATCAGGCATGGGAGGTGGATTCAAGGATAATATTATTATTACAGACGTTTATCGGGATTCTGTCTACCATAAATTGATAGCTATCAACGGACCTGATTCAACCGCCCTGGGTGATTTTTATGATTATTCGATTCTTTCAAAAGATGATACCCTAATTGATTATAAAGTTAGGGTTTACCCTAGTCCGGCAAGAGACATCATAACTGTCGAGAATAACTTCCCAAATCACATGAGTCTTATTGTTAGCAACATAAAAGGCCAGGTAATTTATGTAGACGAAATAAAAAGTAGTTCCAACAACACAATTAATGTAGAGCATTTAACTCCGGGTTTATACATCGTGAATCTGTTCAATGACCAACAAAACCTTCATTACAAAATTTTGATAAAGTAATTTCGGGAAAAGATGCAATTATGCGTCTCTACGAAATTATCATACGTCTTAAATTAAAACACTATTTTTGTCTCCGAAAAAGATATTTCCTGATATAAAAACAAACTCAATGCATATTCGTCGCCTTGTATTGTTATTATTATTAATGTTAACATTGGTGCAGTGTTCATCTGACTCCAGGTCGGGGAAGTATGGCAGCTATTCCGATAACCTGGAATCATTGACTGATACCGATGGCAGTATCACCGGAAGGGATGCCGATTTCAGGATTGGGAATGTTGTGCAGCTTGCCAGTGATACTGCAAAATCAGGAAAAACCTCTTTAAGGCTGGATACTAAGCATCCATATGGACTCAACTATAAAATCCCGAATGTAAATAAGGATGAGAGTGTTGATATAAGTGTTTGGTATTCAGGGCCAGGTAAGCTGGTTTTGGTAGCTTCTCATAAAGATGCAAAGTATTTCTATAGAAAGAGTGGGGCAGAAGTGCCGGCAAATAATGAGTGGAAGGAGCTGCAACTTTCAATTTCTGTTCCGCCAAGTATGAATAGGAAAGATCTGAATATTTATGTGTGGAACCCCGGACAGGCCCCCGTTTATGTAGATGATTTTAAATTTACCTATAAGAAATATAAATCTTATCCAAGCTATTCCTCTAACGAGAGCCTTCACCTGATGATAGATACAATGGATATGATTGGGCTGGAGCAAAAACGCGACCAGGCATTTGCTAATGGTATACTAGAGACTCAAGATGAGGATTTTGTAAATGGAATAATGTATTATAATGATACATTAGTGCCAGTTGAAGTCAGATTGAAAGGAGATTGGCTGGATCATCTGGAAGGAAGAAAATGGTCATTCAGGGTTAAGGTGAAAAAACAGAATACATGGAAAGGGATGAGAGCATTTTCACTACAAACACCCTTGTCCAGAGACTTTTTGAATGAATATGTGGCTCACGAGCTTTATGATAAGTCGGATATGCTTACTACACGGTATGGTTTCGTTCCTGTCACTCTCAATGGAACAAGTCTGGGTATTTATGCCTGGGAGGAACATTTTGATAAGCAGCTTATCGAATCGAGTAATCGTAGAGAGGGACCGATTTTGAAGTTTGAAGAAAGCTTGTTCTGGACAAGTCAGAAGGTTTTTATACAGGATACACAATACTTTAGACTACCTTTCCTGGAGGCAGCCGATGTTGTTCCTTTCAAACTGAACAGAACGCTGGCAGACTCAACTTTGAGCTCAGGCTTTTCTACCGGGCTTAATCTTATGAACCAAAATCGGCTCGGATTGAAAAATGTTTCCGAGATTTTTGATGTGAAAAGTTTGGCCTCATATTATGCCCTGATAGACCTGACAAGAGGGTTTCATGGATTGGCCTGGCATAACCAAAGACATTATTATAACCCGGTTTTATGTCGGTTGGAACCAATCTTCTTCGATGCATATACCGAAGCTGGAGTAGTAGAACATACTGAAAAAGCAATTGCAGGTATGTTTAATATCGACACAAATGCCAGAAATCTTTTTGAAACCCTGTTTTGGATGAGGACTTATCAGGATTCTGTGTTTCTAAAGCATTACATCAGCAAGCTGGAAGAAGTGAGTGATCCTCTATGGATAAATGATTTTCTGCAAGAAAAAAATGTAGAGATATCCCGATATGAGGGATTGATACAGAAAGAGTTTATCGATTATAAATATGATCGAGGATTCCTTTTGGAAAATGCAAAAAAGATACGCCAGCTCTTGCCAGAGTATAAAAACCTTGTTGAGAATAACCCTGATTATGCAAGCTTTGATCCTTTGGGAATAAATTACAGGCCATACACGAAAAATTATGATTCACGCTTCCCGACCAGTTATGTCAATGCATACCTTCAGGATTCTGTGGCTAGCGAATATCAGGTGAAACTTGATAATTTTTATCCCTTGGAAATTGAAGTCATTGGATATGGTGCCAATGAGAATATTATGGACAAACGGTTTGCTGTGGCATCAGTAGTTGGTCCATTCGAAAGAGTCTTTCCTGTTACTGAAGTGTTTAATGTCCCGCATGGAAACAAGTATGTGTTTTTTAGAGTTAGTGGGCATGACGAACGTTTTGCAACTCCTATTTTGCCTTACCGGGCAGCACAAAATTTCACGCCTGAGCAAGAATTATTCTCAGGCGCGGGAGTACCTGATGTGCCATTCATTAAAATTGATCAGAACAAAATCCTGGTATCCGGAGGTAAGCATGTAGTAAATGAGCCACTGATAATACCGGCAGGATACGATCTTGTTTTTGAAGCCGGTTGTGAAATAGATTTCCTAAATGGGAGTTTCCTGATATCAAAGTCTCCAGTTACCATGAATGGCACTAGAGATAATCCCATCAGGATAATTTCAAGCGATAGTTCAGCCAATGGCTTTACTGTGTTACAGGCTGAAGGGCATAGCTACCTGAATTTCGTGGAATTCAGTGGATTAAATACCTTGAGTTATAAAGGATGGACTCTTACCGGAGCAGTTAACTTCTATGAAAGTAATGTGGATATTAATGAGGTATTGTTTACAGGAAACGTATGTGAAGATGCACTAAATACTATCAGATCAGAATTTAAAGTGATGAATTCTACTTTCACAAATATTTTCGGAGATGCTTTTGATTCTGATTTCTGTACCGGGCTGGTTGAAAAAGTGAATTTTGATAATATTGGAAATGATGCCATTGATTTTAGTGGATCAGTGGTCGACATCAGAGATTGTTTGATTACTAAGGCAGGTGATAAAGGAGTGAGTGCAGGAGAGGGTTCCTCACTGACAGTCTCTGGAACCAGAGTTGAAGGAGCAAATATAGGCTTTGCCTCAAAGGATAATTCTGCAATAGACCTGGATAACTGTACTGCTAACCAGATCAATTACGGATTGCTAGCCTTTCAAAAGAAACCCGAATATGGGCCGGCAAGTATAAAAACACATGGGTTCAATGCAGATGGTGCAAAAACTTTATTTTTAATAGAAAGATTTTCAAAATTGAATCTTAATGGAACAATTATTCAGGGGCAAGGGACAAAGCTGGCTGACCTGTTCTACTGAGTTTAAAATTAATTTTTTTTATTTTCGCGAATTATTTAACACACAAGAATTATGCAAACAGATAAATGGGGCCAATTTCAAAAGTTCCTGATAACGGAAAATTCAAATATTTCAATTCCAGATTTCCTGATTAATGCTGCTATCTTGATTCTCCTGGGACTCTTACTTGAGTATACATACAGAAAATGTGGCAAGAGCTTATCAAACAGGAGGGGTTTTGCAGCGAATTTTGTCCTGCTGTCTTTCACAACAATGATAATCATTGTTACCGTTAAGTCAAGTCTGGCTCTTTCACTCGGACTTGTTGGGGCACTCTCAATCGTGAGGTTCAGAGCTGCAATAAAAGAACCGGAAGAACTCGTATATCTGTTTTTTGCTATTTCTATGGGTTTGGTAATGGGAGCCAATCAGCGTCTTATTGCATTACTGGGCTTTGCTATAGTTATGGTGATTATCTGGGGTAGGTTTATAATTGCCAAACCTAAAAACACATATAATCTCTTTATGACTGTTAGTTCCAGAGATTCTGATAAATTGCAGCTGGATGATATTCTCAAAGAAGTGAATAGTGCTTTTGGGAATGCCCAGCTAAAACGATTTGATGAAGCTAAAGATGGTATTGAGGCCTCCTTTTTAATCGAAATCATGGACTCAGCCAAGCTGCAGGAATGCAAAAATAAACTACAGGAAATATCTCCTGATGTTAAAGTTTCTTTTATTGATAATTCACAGATCTGATCCATTTAGTAATGCAGGAGGGCAGATATTCAAAATATCGTTTCGAAAGGAAATTCGTATCCAGCCAATTGGATTACAAAGGGCTGGAGCAGCTGATTCGTTTGCATCCGGCATTTTTTAAAGAGATTTATTGGGAAAGGCAAGTCAATAACATCTATTTTGATACTCCTGCCCTTAGGTATTTCTTCGATAATGTGGTTGGTAAAAGCGAGAGAAGAAAGATCAGGATAAGGTGGTATAATGATCAAGACGGGATTATTGAGAAACCCATACTCGAGTTTAAAATTAAATCAGGCACTCTGGGAAGGAAAGTAAGTTTTGAGCTTGCACCCATCGACCTGAACGCTGACTTGGAATTTGATTATTTCCAGAAAATTTTCAAATCTTCAAATTTTCCTGAAAGTGTTATGGAAGAGCTAAGAGTTCTTAAACCTAGTTTGTTAAATAAATACACCCGTCGCTATTATCGATCAGCCGACCATCACTTTCGCTTCACTATTGATTTTAATCTTCAGTACTTCGATTTCTCTCAGGTATCTATTGCGATGGGTATTGGGAAAAGAGATCTTGAGAACACTATTCTTGAGCTAAAATATGATCAGGAGTACGATGATGAAGCAACAGAAATCACCCAACACCTGCCAATTCGCATGAGCAAAAGCTCCAAATATGTAAACGGAATTGATATTATAAGAAACAATTTAGCAGTATAAAAGATCCCCCTTTACCTTTTAAGGAAAGGGGCCAGGGGATAGGTGAAGTTTCACAACAGCCAGGGGATAGGTGAAGTTTCACGGCCTATTCAACCCGAAATAGGTGTAGCATAGTGCTTCACATCCGCCCCGGTAATCTCATTCGAACATAGAATTATCAGCCTTTCCATAACATTTCTAAGCTCCCTGATATTGCCTGTCCAATTTACTTTTTGAAGCTCTTCGATAGCATCTTCATTTATTGTTTTCTCCTGCAATCCCATCTCCATACATATTTCTCTAAGGAAATGATCAGCCAGTTCAGGGATATCGTCTTTTCTGTCGTTTAAAGAAGGAACCTTAATCAGTATTACACTGATTCGGTGATAAAGGTCTTCGCGGAATTTCTTATTGTCGATCTCCTCCTTCATGTTCTTGTTGGTGGCTGCAATGATGCGAACATCAACCGAAATATCCTTGTCGCCTCCAACCCTGTTGATCTTATTCTCCTGAAGAGCCCTTAGAACCTTGGCCTGGGCTGATAAGCTCATATCTCCAATTTCATCCAGAAATAAGGTGCCACCATTGGCCTGCTCAAACTTTCCCTTACGTTGTTTATGAGCAGAAGTAAATGAGCCCTTTTCGTGACCAAATAACTCACTCTCAATCAGCTCTGAGGGAATAGCTGCACAATTTACCTCAATGAATGGCATTGATGAACGATGACTCTTTTCATGGAGCTGT
>CAYXQX010000156.1:0-7935 GCA_964467485.1 uncultured Porphyromonadaceae bacterium
TTAGCTTATTCCAACCGGGGGAAGTCTTATAGTGATTTGCAAAAGTTCGAAAAAGCCATAGGAGATTTTGACCGGGCAATACAGCTGAACCCAAAAAACTACAACGCTTACTTCAACAGGGGTGTTGCTTACCATAAATTACAGATGCACGAAAAAGCCATAAAAGATTATGGTTGGGTAATAGAACTGAACCCGAAGCACAACAATGCTTACCTGAACCGGGGGAATGCTTACGGTTATTTACAGATGTACGAAAAAGCCATAGAAGATTATGATCGGGCAATAGAGCTGAACCCGGAATACTCTCTTGCTTATTCCAACCGGAAACTAGCTTATGACCTTTTAAATAGATTGGATAATTAATAAAAGATAGCAATGGAGAAAGCTGATATGTTGACAGAGTATGTTTGAAATGCTAAGTGAAAGAAAAGAAAATATATTAGCCCCGATATCATCCTAGTAATAAACGAACGGAATCAATACCCATATCTGATCCACTCTGATGAACTGGCCAAAAAAAATGTCAAGAAAATACCCAAATACAATTTAAGCAAGGATCGCCTCGACTCGATAGGTTGGTATGATGATTGATATATTGGATTTTGGTTTGGGAGGATCTAAGAGCTGCCCTCTTGAAGGTATGATGATGGCATCTAAATTATCAAGGAGAATAAGCAACCTGGAGGATTTATCTAGAAAAGAGAAGGTTGAGTTGGTAATGGTTTGATACTTGATACCTGATCATCCAACCAGACCCTGAAATCTTTGCTCGTAAATGGAGGTGGAGCGGGAAGGGGAAGAGCTCCCAACTTGATCAATTCCAGATTTCCATCGGGCACAAAGGATGCTTCCACAGCAAATACAGGTGCGTAATTATGTTTCAGCGCCTCTGTCGCACCCGCCCAGGTCCCACCTTTTTCAAAATCCGAGGCTATTACGAGGGCATAATCTGCCAGAGCATAGATAAGTTTATTTCTTCCCATGGCATTGCCAACGCTGAATCCGGCTCCAGGTGAGTAGGGTGTCATTAATGTCAGATCCCCGTTCTCGAGGGCACCCCGATAATCTTTGGACTTAATCGCCTTCTCAAGACTATGCGCCAGAATACCAACAGCCTGACCCCTTCCTTCCAAAGCCGCTTTCATAGAGAATGAATCTACACCACGGGCTCCTCCAGAACAAACAACCAACCCTTCCTGAGCACAGTAATTTCCAATCATTTCTGCTAGTTCCGATCCATGTTGATCCACATTTCGAGAGCCTACCATCGCCAGGCCAGGTTGACCGGGCAGATATTTATCTCCCGAACAAAACAAGACTGGGGGCGCTTTTCCTTTCAATTTATCCCGGTAGCGCTGGGGATATTCATTGTCAGCTCGAGTAACGATCCATATCCCAAGAGAGAAGAGACGCTCCAACTCGAATGCTAGAGCAGCTCCGCGGCCTAATAAATGGATTATTCTGGTGGCAGCCTCACTGTTATCCCCCAATATTTCTTGAATATCTTCCAAACTAAGTCCCAGCAGATCACCCGGTCTAAGGTCCGATCCATTCAACATGGCAGCTATTCGGTTCCACTCACCTAGCGTAAATGGTTTCAATTCATCATACTCAGACAAACTCAGTCTGGAACATAACATCAGCATCGCCTGAGAATCAGGATTTAATAACATACTTACTTTCCTTTCGCCGAAGCGAGGGTGCAGGGATAGACGGGGCCGCTGCCATTCTCCAATAACAAGTAACCTGCTATGGTTAAAGTCCATCCCGAATCAATAATATCATCAACTAGTAGCACAGGGCCTGAATCTACTCGTCCATAAAGTTCCAATGACCCAAGCACATTACGAGCTTGCATTGTGCTGTTCTCCTGAGTTTTTTGCTCCGGAGCGTTTGATCTCCGTTTTAAGTGTGGTATGAACGGAATTTTCAAGATCTCTGAAAGTCTTTTTGCAAATGATGGCACCAGATCAGGATGACGCATGGAAGGAATACCAGTCATCCAGGTTGGAAAAGGATTTGGCTTCCAACTCTTTAGGATCAAGTCTGCTGAACCTTCCACAAGAGCATTCTCAAAATAATTATCACTATATTTTCCCTTAATAACAAGACTACCCCATCCTGAATCTCCATAAGCGCATAAAGCCCTACCTTCTTCAAGCCATCGATTTTCAGGAATTATCCTGCTTTCTCCTGGCAAAATGCCTTGTGGCCATCTTTTTCTGGGTTTAATTAATAGATAATCAGATTTCAAGAAAGCATTTGCTTCTTCTGCTAAGGCCTGATCAACATCTGAAGAAAATCCGCGACCCTGACAATTAGCACATATCCCACAGGAAGATGCCTTCGGGTCATCCAGAGCGCTGCATAAGAATTCCATCAAACACTCATCATGAGTGACGTAATTCTGCATCTCCTGTAACTCATCTTCCCGCTGCTGAGTAATATTCTTAATTCTCTCGAGATCCGGGTGCCAGGGATTGGGAGTACGGAAATATTCTCTTCCACCGTTGTATTCCACTCCCACAGCTCCATCCAGCTCCAGGAGTTTCAGAGCTTTCTCTGCTAAGGACTGTCGGATATTCAATTTTGTCAAAAGTTGATTCGTTTTTATTGGACCGTGATCCTTGAGCACATCCAGAATCTTTTGGGAGATTTTTGGATCAGGAAAAGCGGAATCTATAAAATACTGGCTGATCTCATCATCTTCATCCCCGTTCAAGAGTATGCCGTAAGCCTTTTCCAGAGCTCTGCCAGCTCTGCCCACCTGTTGGTAGTAAGCGATGACAGAACCCGGGCGCTGAAAATGGATCACAAAACCCAGGTCCGGCTTATCATATCCCATTCCAAGAGCTGTAGTTGCTGCCAAAGCCTTAACCTGGTTATCCAGCAGTTCCTGTTCCAGTTCTTCGCGATCAGCTGGGTCTCGCCCACCAGCATGATAAGCCTTGACCTGAATATCTTTTGAGCACAGCCAGCGGGCAACTCTTTCTGCATCAGCAATAGTCAAACAATAGATAATCCCAGTTCCTGGTAGTTTTGGCAGGTTTTGGGCTAACCAGGCCAATCTGGATGCCTGGCTAGGAATGATTAGAGCCTGTAATCGGAGAGAGGTTCGCCTAAGAGGACCCCGCAAGATACTCAGGCCTTCACCTAGCTGATCCTGGATATCTGCAATAACGCGGTCATTGGCAGTAGCCGTAGTACATAACACCGGAACTCCAACTGGAAGGAGCTGCAAAATACGAGTAATACGGCGATAATCCGGGCGGAAATCATGACCCCAATCGGAGATGCAGTGTGCTTCATCCACCACAAGCATACCCACTTGATTGGCAATGCCCGGCAAGACATTCTTTCTAAAGCGAGCATTATTCAAACGTTCTGGTGAGATTAATACAATATCACAGCAACCATCCTGTAACATCTTTTCAACCTCGGCCCAATCTTTCTGGTTGGTGCTGTTAATCGTATAGGCTCGGATCCCGATCCTCTCCGCCATTTTGATCTGGTTGCGCATCAAGGCCAGAAGAGGGCTGATTAAAAGAGTAGGTCCTGCTCCCTGTTCTCGCAGCAGTTTCGTAGCCAGGAAATAAACCATGCTTTTACCCCATCCTGTCCGCTGCACCACCAACAGCTGTCGGCGCTCTTCGACAACCGTTTGGATGGCTTCGAGTTGCCCGGATCGAAATTCCGCATCCGGGCCTAACATATCTTTGAGGTATTTTAACGCCTTAGCTTTCATGGTTTATCCAAATCATATTAGGAAGTCTGAGATTTATCATGATTTTCCTTATAAACTATCATGTGTATTGACCATATAAGAGAGGATATCATAACCCAATTCGTCTACTTGAATTATTGGATCACAGGAGATTCTTTTCAGATAATTTTCCGAACATATTTCTATATACAATTTCTTATCATAGAAAATCCCTCAGCATTTTTTGAATCATGAGATTTCTCAATCTTCTCAACCCTTGAGCTTCGATCTGCCTGATCCTTTCTCTTGATACGCCTAATGCAGTTCCAACCTCTGCAAGCATGTGGGTTTCGCCATCTGTCAAACCGAATAGCATGCACGGGATTTGAATTGAACCTTTTTGAGGGTAGGAGAAAAAACCCCCTAATTGAAATGTAAATCGGGGTAGAACAACGAGAATGCATTCATTAGGTCAAAAAGAGGTTTAACAAGTTTGGTGCGTGACATAAATCCTCCGTGATAGAGAACGCCATCTGAGTGTCATCGGTCCAGGGCAAGGGTCCGGGAGGGATCTCTGAATCCCACTGGAAGCGAGGATACTCCCGCAGGAAATGTTCCCCAACGGCATCGCCCACAGAGAAGCCGTCAAGACTGAGAAGGGCAACTCTCGCAGACTTCATTCTTCAACAGAACCCCGTATTAATCCTTTATTATTTGGAGTTTTGGCCATAGGATAGATGCTGAATATAATGACAATAATATGCGTGAACTAGCTTCTTCTTTTGTGGTTTTGACATGTGCAATGGCATTTCTTTGTTTTCTGATTATATGTGCCATGTGGGATGAATCTTCATCCAGTATCTCTTTATCCTTGCTCATAATAAGTAATTCAAACAACGATAATGTAGGATCTTGCTTGTCTAATTTCATTCGAAGATTTATTTCAAGACGCGAGGCAATTCGCAATGGTAAATCTGAGTCAAGCTTTAAAGGCAAAATTAAATCCCTAAAACTCTCGTGGCCTCCAGAGGCGTAAAATGCTGCCTGTTTTGATAATTCTTCTAGATCTTCAATTGTCGAAGATTCTTCGATCTCCTTTTTTAAATTGACAATTTGATCTTCGACATCAACAATTGTTCTGTTCTTCATCTGCAATTGTTTTTCAATTGATGCAATTTCTGTTTTTAATTTCTTTACTTCCTTCTCGCGAGTTTCCAATACTCTTTCCATACTAGAAACGATGTCTTTCCATTTTTTATCTGATTCAGTTATTGATTTTATTTTGCTCGTTTCAATTGAATCAATTTCTGTATTTAATTTCTTTACTTCCTTCTCCCGAGTTTCCAATACTCTTTCCATGCTAGAAACAATGTCTTTCCATTTTTTATCTGATCCGGTTATTGATTTTACTTTGCTCGTTTCAAGTGATCTAATATTTGATATATGTTCAGATCCTTTTTTTGGAACCGCTGTTGTCGTTTCCCAATTCTCGTAAGAGTTAATACACTCACTAATTACATTTTTATCATTGACTTTTGAGATTTTTCCTCGGCTTGCATTACGGTTATATATACTCATTTTAACTTCTGCAACATTGAATAGTAATATATCTCCTGTTTCATCATTTTGAATTAACGGATCATACACAACTAAACCAATATCGTTCAATTTTCCAACCCATAAATCCGATACCATAAAGATTCTCCTTACTCAATAAATTGGGTCCAATATTGCTCCAGTACTCTTGTTCTTTTATACTATCGATATCTCAAAATATTTGAAGATTTAATTTGATACTAATTAATTGTAATCTTAAACTTACTATTATCAAAATACAGGGATGTAAGGATTAAATATCTTACGCTATTATATAATAACAATGGTTCGACCCGATAAAAAATATGTGTTCGAGGGAGGTTTAAAGAAATGGATAATACACAAGCTTTATTCATTATCCAAAAGTTGGCTGATGGAATAGATCCACACTCCGGGGAAATTTATCCAATGGATAGCGCTTATCAACATCCTGATACAGTTCGTGCTCTCCAGAAAGCAATTCCTGCATTAGAGAGAGCCGTAAGATCACAAAAAAGACGTAAGAACTTACCCGAAAACGCAGGAAAACCCTGGAACCCAGAAGAAGATAAAAAACTAATTGCTTGGTATAAAGCTGGAAAATCAATTGATAATCTAGCAAAACTCCACAAAAGAACCCGGGGAGGAATTACTTCAAGATTACTAAAGAATGGAATATATGAATAATAATCAATATATATCCTAATATATTATGCATGCCTATGAATTTATCCTAGCGATGGAATATTTTGCACAATATCTACAAGTAGAGATCAAGAAGCGCAGGAAGTGAGAGAAAGGATTGGGCATATCAGCGCCCTTAACAAGTGAATTAATCAAGTGCATGTCGCCAAGCTCGCACATATCTTTTCTAGACTATGCTTTATAAACGGTCGTTGCTGAAGATATGGGAACTGTCAGACAAGGGTTTTAACATGTTCGTAAATAAACTTTCCCATGAGTTGCGCCTGATTAGTCCATCTTTCATATAAATAAAATAATTTATGAACCCAATAAAATATCGTGATTTTCTCATTATCTCTGATTTCAAAATCTGGCTGAATAACTCGGATTTCAGCGCTAAGGAAGCAATCGGAATCATTCTTGTCCACAAAATACGGGGCAGAGGAATCATTGTGAATGTTTCTCAGGATCGGAACGGTGAGGCTTACATACTGACCGTCGAGTTTGAGCCGGACCTCGAAAATAGCCCGGTTGCAAGCAGAAAAACAGCAAAATTACTTCTTGATGCACTCAACCAGAACATTATTCTATCCTTGGAGATTCCGGAGAACCTTTATAAAAATATCAGTGAGTTTCTTCAGGAATATAAAAGACGGCAGCAGAACGAAAGAGCTCTGGAAACTCAACGCCTGAACCACGAAGATGTCGAGAAAAATAAATTGGCCAACAACAAACAGGGGGACGCCATTGATGGTTCTCAGAGCCGCGAGCAATCATTAGAAGATTATGACTGGGCAATACAGCTGAACCCGAACGACCCTGTTGCTTACTACAACCGGGGGCTTGCTTATAGTGATTTACAAAAGCACGAAAAAGCCATTGAAGATTATGATCGGGCAATAGAGCTGAACTCGAAGTACGACGACGCTTACTACAACCGGGGGAATACTTATCACGAATTACAAAGGTACGAAAAAGCTATTGAAGATTATGACCGGGCAATAGAGCTGAACCCGGAATACTCTCTTGCTCATTCCAACCGGGAACTAGCTTATGACCTTCTAAAAAAGACCAGGTATTAATAGAAGATATCAATGGAGAAATCAGACATATTCGCTTGATGTGATTGATAACGGAATACCACTACTATTGTGGAATTTTTTACGCATTATGCTATGTGTGGTTCGACACCGAACCAGGAGGAATAATCATGGAAGAATTCTATGACGATGGCTATATGCCAGAAGAGGAAGAATTCTATGACGATAGCTATATATCAGATGAAGAACGACAGTTTTATTATATGAATGACCCAACTCGTCCATATAACCCCGATGTTGAATGGGGTGGCTCAGATAAGATGTCTGTTACAGCCATGTGGATGGGAGATTACGCTGCGGAGATGTATTGCTGGAATAAAGCTCAGCGTCTCGGTGGTTATCCATGGGACGGAGCTCCTACTCACGCAAGTTATGAAAGTGGAACACCAGTCCAGAAATTTGATTGGGCCAACCTCACCTGGCAACAGAGCCTTGGAACAGTCGGGATTTTACTCTTCTTAGCAATGATTTTCTGTACCTAACCGATTACCCAGGAAACACTCACTTAGTTGCCTTGCGGCGACGTAATTTTTGTATCTCCTTATCCCCTTATCTTGATCGCGGATCCTAAAAGGGTGAAGGATACTGTCCGGATAATCTTCTTGATCGCGGTTGGGGAGCCTACCTGATCGTTATTGCCAAGGATTTGCCGCAGCCGTAGAATTACGGGTATCCATCTGTAATAAATCTTCCATCGATTGTCATTACGAGAGGCAATTACACCATTGGAGATACTAACATGCCGATTTTTAAGTCTTTTGTGATTCCAGTGTTGGATCTATAGAATAATATCAAGATCGTGATAAATAAATCGAGCCGCCAAACCAGTTGATTTGGGTGAGTTTCTGGTGCAATTGTGGTGCAATTGGCATG
>CAYXQX010000157.1:0-7870 GCA_964467485.1 uncultured Porphyromonadaceae bacterium
TCTTAATGATGATCCCAACATATCACGATCGTAGGTGCTTTCATGATCATAAGCTACTGCTTGAATACCCTCATCATTGACAATAGCATACGGATATCCACCTTCTCTACTTCTTTCAAAATTTAAAGTCCACTGAGCATCAAACCTTTCCGACGGATTATAATTAAGCTTTATCCTGCCAGAGCCGGATTTTTGACCATCAACCCTGGAATCGATAAATTCATTCATGAAAAATCCTTGGCGCTGACGGTATTGCCCGGCAGCTTGCAAACCAAGTTTATCCTTCACCAAGGGCTGATCATGAGAAAAACGTAAGGAAGCTATTCCATATCCTGCATATTCTGCACCAACTTGTGTGCTCCTTTGTGATGAAGGAGGATTAGTTATCACGTGTATGATACCACCCATCGTATTCCTCCCGTACAAGGTACCCTGAGGCCCTCTCAAAACTTCTATCTGCTTAATGTTCATTAGATCAAAGTTGAAGCTTGATTTTTCAAAGCTGGCAACCTCATCAATATATAATCCTACGGAAGGAGTATTGATTCTCGAACCTATGCCTCTTATGTATATAGGTGAGGTGAGCCTGGAGCCATAATCTGGCATAAAAAGATTAGGAACAACAGCCGTTAAGTCAGCCAGAGTAAGCACCCTGTCACTCTCAATCTTCATTGCAGATAGAGCAGTGAGAGAAGCCGGTACTGACCTTATTCGGCCAACTCTTTTTTCTCCCGACACAGTAATCCCATCCAGTTTTACCGGGTCGAACCAATTTGAAGAATCACGAATAATAAATTCACGATTTACCTCCTGGGCTCCTAATTGTCCTAAGGAAATAACCATAAGAACAACTACACTAAAAAAGGATCTCAATATCATCGTCCAGAATATTAATTTGAGACGAATGTAAAAGCCAAATCTGAAGAGAATCTGAGGAAATTTATTAGATGATAATTTTCGAGAAAATTATTGGTTTGGGAAAGGTAGTAAAAAGCTGTGCTTCTGATCATTATAAGCATAATGTAGATCAATTCCATATTGATCGCAAATCCTTTTTACTATGGCAAGACCCAAGCCTAAACCATTTGATCGTTTGCTTTTTACAAATTCCTCAAATATTTTTTCCGACTCGAATTCAGAAGGATTGCCGGTATTAATAATTTTCAAACTATCCTTATTGAGAATTACATCAATGGTCCCATCAGGGATATTGTGAAACAGAGCATTTCTAAACAAATTCAGTAACATGACATCAGCCAGGGAAGGATTTATCGTCATGCCTACCTCTTCGTTTAACTCGATATTCACATTTATCCCTCTAAGCTCAGCCTGCTCCAGGAGAAAATCTGAGTGATTTTTTACCAATTGAGAGAATGACAGAACCTCAGTTTCCTCAAACTGCTGATTTTCAATATTAAACAACAAAGACAAGGATTGATTAAGCCGGGAAAGCTGGCCGGCATATTTATCAATATTCTGTATTTCTCTGAGCTGATCCGGGTTAAGATTTTCTGATTGTAATAATATCTCAACCTTACTGCGTATTACCGCTAATGGCGTTTGGAATTCATGAGTTGTATGTGAAGTAAAGGATTCAAGCTTACGATAATCACGAGCAATACGATCAGTCATTTTCTTTAATTCCTGATTAAGAGTATTAAACTCATCTATTTCCGACTCATCAAAATCAGGAGGATTATTACCTGCCTTGAAGTTTTGGACTTTCCGAAGTGATTTCCAGAAATCTTTCCAGGTACTTCTGAAACCATATCTGTTTAAAAGAAAAATCCCTAAAGTAAAAAAGAAAGCCAGGAGTGTAATTAAACCTGTTATCCGAACTGTAAGATCATCAGAAGAAATTTTTGATCTAAAAATATTCACCTCATAAAAATCCTGTCCAATATCAGTATAGAACCTAACAAATCTAACCGGTTCGGGACTATTATGCCCCCCCATTGCCAGAGTGGTATCATGATAAGTTATTCCAATTGGGAGAGTATTGGTGATAGGGATGAATTCTATTTTTTCAAAGAAATTCACTCCATCCTGTACAGCCTCAATAAAATTCCCCGGCTCTTCCAGAACTTGATTTTTCATCTGCTCCAATTCTCTGTCAAGAGCTTGATTAGTAAAAGTCTTGAATACAAAGTAGAAGGCAACTCCACTGGCGAAGAACAGTATCATCGACAGGGTTACCATATATAAACCAGTCTGGGTTAGTAGTTTCATCCCTCAAAGCTTAATTTATATCCAACGCCGTAAACTGTTTTCAACCAATCCTCTCCTGTTAAATCCTGAATTTTTTTTCGCAGATTTTTTATGTGGGTATACATTGGATCGAATCCTTCCAATTGATATGCATCCTCGCCCCAAATATGCTCGGCAAGAATTTCTTTGGAGATTACCCTATTCTTATTTGACACCAGATAAAGCAAAATATCCAGCTCTTTTCTGGTTAACTCCTTTGATGACTGCTTGTAACTCACCAGCTTTCCTTCAGGATCAATTTTAAGATCACCCAAATGGATATTTGTATCCCCATCGTATCTGACTCTCCGAATAACTGATTGAACCCGGGCTCCTAATTCAGCAAGATGAAAAGGCTTTACCAGGTAATCATCAGCACCGGTTTCAAGGCCTGCAATTCTTTGCTCTAGTGTATCTCTGGCAGAGATAATAATGATCCCGCCCTGGAATTTATTCTCCCTTACAGATTTAATTATCTCCAATCCATCGCCATCTGGCAGGTTCAGATCAACTAACAGACAATTATATGGGTACAAATCTATTGAAGCCATGGCAGTATGAAAATCCATTGCCTGCTCAATTGTGTAACCGGCCGGCTCCAGGTACTGAACCATGGAATTCATTAACTCCTTTTCGTCTTCAACAATTAAGATCCGATTCATTGTGTAAAATTAATCCAATTTTCACAATTCCTCTCTTTGATTTTTCTAAGGCAGGTCACGAATCGCATTTGCACAAAAAAGACTTTCCATGCAGTACCCTCGCATTAATCAGAATAATCTTTCAATTTTTAAAGCACCTGACTGAATAGGAATAATTATTTCTTACTTTCCCGCGGAATATTCCATTTGACCAAGCTGATAAGCCACGCACCCATACACTTCCATCTTCCTCCCCTGTAGAAGTCCAATATCTTGTTTCATTACCAATATCGCTAAATATTCTGTATGGATATCTATAACCATATAATCCTCCCCCAAAACCACTTAAACCTGTTCTTTTAAGAACCGAACCTATTCCATTCCCCCTCATCCATCCTGTTGAATCCATCATAATAGTTCCCATTCCTAAAAATGCTTCTAACTGCTTCCATTCCTTATCAGAAGGCAAGTGCCACCCTTGTGGACAAAAGCCCTGGCCTTTTTCCTTATCAGTATAATTCAGTATTTCGTCCCACAAGTACAATCCCCCGTATTTTTCGAGATTTTCCTCAATGTCGCTATAAGCAAATACCTCACATATCCCGTTATTTCGAGGCGTAACCACGTTCTTGACAAAAGTTCCAAACATAAGATTTTGAGCCATAATCCATTGTTCACCGATTTTAACTACTCCATATATTTGACCATCTCTATAATCGGTGAGATAATTGAATTCATTATAGGTGTTTGCCACTTCAAGAATTTTTTCGCTAATGGCAGAGGCTCCGTCACTATCAATAATCTCCATAAAAACAGTATAATAACCGGCAGATGTATATAAATGATTTGTCACCTTTTCGTTTGAGAATTCAGTATCCCATACTTTGTCCCCATCCCAATCCCAGCGCACCAATAATTTGTCTGGTCCTTCTTCCCAATCGAAGCTTCTGCTGGCATCCATGATAACTTTTGTTCCTAAGGATGCAATTGGTGGCAGAAGGTCAAATATTGCAAAAGGAGTATTATTTTTATTGCTGAGACAAATTTCCCGCACCATTTCAGCCGTATTAAATTCCGGATCCACGACCTCAAGAACTACATTATAACATTCAACCTGTTCATATTTGTAGGAGGCCTTTGGCTTTTCAGAATACTCAGTATCGAATTTACCATCACCATCAAAATCCCATCGATACTTCAAACTATAGGTGGCATTATCCGGGTCAAAACTGCCTGAGGCATCAAAATAAAAAATACTATACCGCGAACCCTCGTCGGGTGAATAATCAAATTCGGCTACAGGTGAAATGCCATTTTTTGTACAAGCACTTGTTAACAACATCAAAGCAATCCCTATTCCACTTAATATTCTCATATCTAAAACCTCCAGATTAATCCTCCACTGGGCAACAGGGGTAATTGATTCACCCGCTTATACTCTTCACGGCTGAAATAGAAAAGGTTGTTTCTATTATAAACATTCGTGAGAGACATAACCACCTCAACTGACTGACGTTCTGAAAAGTAGTGTATATACTTCGCAGTAAAATCCAGTCGATGATAATTTGGCAGTCTTGCTGAGTTATATGCTCCAAAACTCATCCCAATCAAACCATTTTCATTTAGCACCTCATTTGAAGAAGTATTAGTCAATCTCAATTTCTCATATAGAGCATTGGTGGGAGTAAAAGGGAAACCAGATCCATAATTCCATCTGGCCAGAATCTTCCAATTCAAATTCTTCCCTAAGACATATGAGCCGACAATATTAAGATTATGTCGGCGGTCATAGTGTGGCTGAAAATATTGCAATCCATCAAAGCGATTAGAATAAGACAATGAATAAGCTAGCCATAGATACAATCTCTTCTTCTCATACTGCAATAAAGCTTCGATACCATAAGCATCTCCTGTTTCAGTAATAAAGTCCTCATAATAAACCTGCGGTATATCCCAATGATTCATTTCTCCATCAAACTTCTTATTACTATTCAATGATATGAGTTGAGGGAAATATTTGTAAAATGTCTCAACATTAAACATGATGTTAGTAGTTGGATCCCATTCAAGTCCAAGAACGCCCTGCCAGGATGTTTGCAATCTATGTGGTAGTTTTTTTGGCCCGGTAGCATTAGCAATATTCGAAGGATCCATCAAAAACCCTGAGAAAAAATTAACCACATCACGGTCTGATTTACCGCTGATAAGGTTTTGAGAATAATATCCTCCTCCAGCCTTTAGGCGGAGTTCATCATTTATAAGATACTTGATTCCAAGGCGCGGCTCCGGAATTACTGTCCCGAGCGATGCGTAATAATTAATACGTAAACCCGGCTGGACCAACAATTTATCGCTATTGAACTGGAAGGATAAATAAGTAGCTAAATCAGTGACATCAGCGTTTTCATCAATCGAGTACCCAAAAGTGTTCCTGTTAAAATAATCTGTATGTTCTCCAAGAATCTGGAGACCCATCTGAAGCTCATGCCTACCAAATTGGTTCATAAACTCCATACCGATCTTAATATCTTCAATCTCAGAATATCTGTTGTTACCTGGTAGTTCCTCAAGATTTAGTGAATAGGCGGAGTAGCTAACATTTGCCCTAATTAAACCATTTGAATTCGGAGGTAGAAGGACTGCCTGCAAACCAACTCCATAGTTTGTCCAATTATACGACTGATCTTTTGAGAATTTTACATTATCTGTAAAATGGAAACCCGTCGCGCTGACCTTACTCCCTCCTTTGCCTTTGTATGTGAACTTCGAGACCAGATCTGAAAAACTAAAAGGCAAACTACTTTCTTTGATTTCAGGATTCAAATAAGCTGCTGTTTTATCAAGATATGAGTATTTCCCAGACAGTAAAAAGGTTATTGGCTCAACTTTTTTTGAGAAACGAATAGGCCCCTCAATAGCCGCATTTGCGCTCAACATTCCCAAAGAAACCTTTCCTGCCAGGTGATTGGCATTACCATCTTTCAAACTGATATCCATTACCGAAGAAATACGACCTCCATATTTTGCAGGATATCCACCGGTGGAAATATTTGCATTGTTAATCAGATCAGTATCAAATACAGAGAACATCCCCATGGAATGAAAAGGATTGTACAAGGGAATCCCATCCATCAGGACAAGATTTTGTACAAGAGAGCCTCCTCTTATGTATAACTGTCCCCCTTGATCTCCACTTGACACAATACCTGGCAATATCTGAACATATTGTGCCAGGTCTGCATTTATGCCCAAGGTTGGAATCTTTGAAATTTGACCAGGTGTTAATCTAAGTTGCGAGATTTGGACTCTTGTTTTTCTTTCTAATTGCCTGCCTGAAATAACCGCAGCTTCGATCTGAATATTAGATCTCTCAAGCTCAATATTTATTTTTTCTCCAATATCTGACTTTATCCTGACCCTTTGTTTATTAGCCTTATATCCAAGCGCTTGAATAACCAGAACATACTCCCCTTCCGGAATTTTATTAAGACTATAGTATCCATCCTCTCCTGAAACAGTACCTATAACAGTGCTGTCCAGGTATATATGGGCTAGCATCAATGCCTCACCAGAAGTTTTATCATATATGAAGCCACGAATTGTACCAGTTTGGCATTGCGCTCCAGACCAAAAAGCAAGAAGTAAAATACCAGTTATGATAAGAATAATTTTAAAACGCCTCATTGCCATGGGTGATTTAGGAAGTTTAACTCCTTTGTTTCAGCATGCTCTGCCAATTTATCATACCAGTTGGGCAGCATTGCCTGAAAAAAGATGGTTTTATCATCATAGGAACAAAATATTCCGAATCCACCTTGAATATTGCTGAATGATTGACCTGTATGGATCATTGTTTCAAAACCAGAAAAACTACGTCGGTAATCAAATAAATACTGATCCCCAACTAGTATTCTGAATTCCAGTGGCCTCTCAAAGGCATATCTCTTAAGATCAGGATCTACTGGTATATGGCTCCCCAGAAAGCCCCACCAATCAGGCCTCTCCAGCGAAATACTCATCTCTTTGTTTTCCTCCTTTGTGCTATTTATTATGGTCCCAATTGGGTATCTGGCAGTTTTAAAAACAGTATCTGTTTCGCTCACTTCTGCATAATGAAAAAGACAATAGACCTCATAAAAGAAAACACCAGAGATGCTGTTGAAATTTAATCTGCTTAGATTAGATACCACGAGAGGTTTGAAACTTGTAAGACTAAAAATATTACAAGAAGAGGAATAGCTTTCACCGGTATGATTATTAAGTATAGTCAGCCTGCATTCAGAATCCCCAACAAGATTCACATCTGTAGAATATATCAATTGAGAATTGGCTTCGAAAAGACCAGTATCCTTTTCCACATATTCAGGAGTCATAAATATTGTATATCCAACTTTTTGGTCATACCTGTACACTTCGAGAAAAACATCAAGTGAATCCGGATTATACACCGGAGCTGAAATGGTTTCTCCGGTAATTGCCTGAATGAAACTTCTTGAAATTCGGATGTAGTGCTTTGAATCATGGTGGTTTATTATCGAATAAACAACCGGCTTATCTTCCAAATCTGCCTCTGGAGAAAACTCTTTTGAGCAGCCACTCATACAGATTATGAGTAATACAACAACTGGCATTATAATTTGATAGATTCTCATCGGATGTTTTTCTTTATGCACCTTAGGGGTAAGGCATAATGTTTCAAATACAGACTATGCAATTCCTCACCTCCCTCAAAAGAGATGGTTCTCATTTCTGTAGTATCCTTTGGGTAATAAAATATGTTAAAACCAATGGGCTCCACCTGAAATGATCCTGAAGAGGTCCAATATAATCCTCCAAAATCAATTACTGATTGCCCCCAACCAACATACCGCCTCCCACTAAATGCCAGATTAACTCCCTCATCACCAATGATGCTAAGGAAAATAGCAGGATCTTTCCCATCACCAACATGCTCAACCAGACTTACCCACTCATCATTATTT
>CAYXQX010000158.1:0-7851 GCA_964467485.1 uncultured Porphyromonadaceae bacterium
TATATTGAGTTCTGGATGATGGACCCTTTTGCCGAGGATACTATCAACGATGTTAGCAGAGATGACATGGACCCGGGATTGTTCTTTAACCTTGGAAGCGTGCCAGAGGATATTTTGAAAGATGGACGGAAAAGCTTTGAGAATGGACTGCCGGTTAATGAGGAAGTTGTATATGTTGATTCAACAACCTGGGGGCGTGTCCCGGTAACTCAGTCATTCGTTAATGCTTTTGATAACCAGAGCTCTTCAAGGATTTATCAAGACGTGGGATTGGATGGTCTTAGTGATGATGATGAAAGATCATTCTTTCAAACTTTTCTGGATTCATTGGAAAGTATAGTCAACCCTGGCTCCCAATCATATCAGGATGTTCTCAATGATCCAGCCTCAGATAATTTCCACTATTACAGAGGCTATGATTTTGATGAACAACAACTGGGTATTCTGGATCGTTACAAAATGTTTAACGGCATGGATGGTAACTCTCCAAACCCAGAGTACACGGATGAAAACTATCCTACACAATCATCCAGTTTACCGGATGTGGAGGATATAAATATGGATAATACCCTTAGTGAATCTGAGTCTTACTTTCAGTATAAGGTTAGTTTGCGCAAGGATGATTTTGAAGTGGGAGAAAATTATATTACAGATGCAATAGTTGGCAAAAATGATGAAGGTGAGCCTGTTACATGGTACCAGTTCAAGGTTCCTATTTATGAGCCAGAGAAAATTGTGGGGAGTATCCAGGATTTTAAATCTATCAGGTTTATGCGTCTGTTTCTCAGGGGTATCAGTGATAAAATGGTGCTCCGCTTTGCCACTCTTGAGCTTGTGCGCGGTGACTGGCGTAAGTATAACCTGAGTATGCTGGAGGGTACTGAAATGCTGACAACTCCTGAGTATACACGTGGTAAGTTTGAGGTTTCTTCAGTTAATATTGAAGAAAACGGTAACCGTTATCCGGTTAATTATGTTCTCCCTCCTGATGTAACAAGAATCACCGATCCAACAAACCCTCATATGATCCAGAAAAACGAGCAGTCAATTGCTCTAAAAGTTGAGAATCTGGAAGATGGTGATGCCAGAGCTGCATATAAGAATGTTGCTTTCGACTTCCGACAGTATAAGAAATTGAAAATGTTTGTTCATGCTGAAGCTGTGGATGAGATGTATCTCCAGGATAATGAGCTCAGGGCTTTCATAAGGGTTGGTTCCGATTATACTCAAAACTATTATGAATATGAGGTTCCTTTGACATTGACACCACATATCACTTACCCGGTGAAATACGATCAGGGTAGTCCGATTGACAGGGGGATTGTATGGCCTGAACAAAACAATATTGATATAATTCTTGAGGTATTCCAACAGGTTAAGCAGTCTAGAAATGATGCGATGCGAGTGACTGGTTCAATAATTGATCTGAACTCCATCTTTGAAGGATTTGATGGAAATAATCGTGTGCTCGTTAAGGGTAATCCAAATCTTAGTAATATACGGACCATAATGGTTGGTGTAAGAAACCCCAGATCAGGAGGAGCCAATAGTATTGATGATGGTTCTACCAAAACTGCTATTATCTGGATGAATGAGTTGCGCCTAACAGATTTTAACGAAGATGGCGGTTGGGCCGCAAATGCGAGGATGACTGCGCGGCTGGCTGACCTTGGTACCTTCAGCTTGTCTGGCGGCACAAGTAATCCCGGCTTCGGAAGTATTGAGAAAAAAGTACAGGAGAGAAGTAAGGAAGAGATTCTACAATATGATATGTCAACCAGCCTTCAGTTGGGTCGGTTTTTCCCTAAAAAAGCAGGGGTAAATATTCCAATGTATGTGGGTTATTCAGAAAGAAGAAGTAATCCTCAATATAACCCACTGGACCCGGATATTCCTCTTACAGCAGCTTTGAGTAACACTGATTCAAAAGAGGAAAGGGATTCAATTATATACATATCTCAAACCTATAATCGGCGTAAGAGTTTGAACTTTACCAATGTTAAGGTGGAAGGGAAAAATATGCGCGATGCGAAAATTTACAGTCTTTCAAACTGGTCTGTTTCCTATTCCTATAATGAGGTTTTGGCTAGAAATATCAATACCGAAAAGAACCTTAACAGGAATTATAGTGGTGTTCTTAGCTATATCTATAACAGCAAGCCAAGGCCTTGGGAACCATTCCGTAAGGCTACAGCCCTGAACAAACCAATTTTCAGGATCGTAAAAGATTTTAATGTCTTTTATAAACCAACAATGTTACGCTTCCAAACTAACCTGGATAGGAGGTACAATGAAGTGAATTTGAGGAATGTGGCTAATCCATATCTTAAGATTCAACCTACCTATAATAAGAATTTTAACTGGAACAGAGTGTATGATTTTAAGTGGGATCTTACACGTGCCCTGAAGGTTGATTTTACAGCTTCTAATATTGCCAGGGTTGATGAACCGGAGGGTGCAATGGACAAGACTGAGCCTGATTTTCAGGCTAAGCGTGATAGTATTTGGCAAAATATAATAGGTTTTGGAAGGAATACCCAGTATCACCATGGGATAAATGCTCAGTATACTGTGCCAATTAATAAAATACCTTTATTTAGCTGGATGTCTTTAACTGCCAATTATAGTACTGAATATGACTGGACAGCAGGGCCTATCACCTCTGATACAATTCGCTTGGGTAATCAAATTGAGAATTCCAGTCAGATGCGACTCAACGGAACACTTAACTTCCAGAGTTTATATGGTAAAGTTGGGATCCTGAAAAAGATTGATGATAAGTACAAGCGTAAGGCTTCAGGCAGGGATAAAAATGCGGATACAGAAGTTGTTAACTATTCGGCCGATAAGTTTAATACCAAAAAGAATCAGAGAACACTTGTTATTCATGATCTTATGACTAAAGAGGTTAGAGTTCAGGTTTTTGACGGCAATAATTCTCCGGTCGATGTTGAAATGGATATAGTTAATGAACGGCGAATCAGGATAATCAGCCCGGTGGATATTAGTAATGGACGAGTTGAAGTTGAGGGTAATCTGATAGTGAGGGCGAATCCATTTATCTATATTGCAGAGAATACCGCTAGAATTTTAATGGGTGTAAAAAGTGTGTCTTTGGGCTATACTAATGGCAATGGGACATTCTTGCCAGGTTTCATGCCTGAACCGCAATATCTGGGCATGCGTTCAGAGGATGGCTATATGACTCCAGGCTTTGGATTCATAATGGGCGTTCAGGATGAATTCTTTGGTGATCGTGCAGCTGATATGGGATGGATTACTACCGATTCAACTATGAATGATGCCTTCTTTCTGAATAATAACGAAAATTTTATATTGAGAGCCAGTGTACAGCCTCTTCCTGATCTGAGATTGGAAATTAATGCTAATCGTTCAATGAGTCAGAACCTTGAACAGTATTATAGATATCGTAATGATGGTGGTTTTAGTGCTGACAATAGGATGGTTAGCGGTAATTTTACCATGAGCTTCATGTCCCTCAGCTCTGCATTCGAGAAAGCTTCCGCTGATTCAGATAACTCTTCGGAATCTTGGGAGAGGTTCAAGAATAATCGCTTTGTTATATCAAAAAGACTATCCCAGCAAAGAGCGGAAGCTCAGATTCCCGGGAGTCCTTCTTATGATCCAGGTTTGGATGCCGACCCAGGATATACAAACGGTTATGGTTCAACATCTCAGGATGTTCTTATCCCTGCATTCCTGGCAGCATATTCAAATACAAACCCAGAGAAAATTAGCCTTTCAACATTCCCGGGTGTACTCAGTATGATGCCAAACTGGAGGATTAATTATACTGGTTTACAAAAGATAGAGTTCTTTAAGAAGTTCGTAAAAAACCTGAATATAATTCATTCTTATAAAAGTACTTATTCGGTAGGATCATATGCTACTAACTTGTTTTACGACCCGGATGAAATGGATGGCTTGAACTATATCAGAGACCTGCAAATGAACTTCCTTCCGGAGAGGGAAATAGGTGGGATCAGTATTTCTGAGAATTTTAGTCCTTTGATTAGTCTGGAAATGCAGCTGGTCAATAGCTTTTCTCTCAGGGTTGAAATAAAAAAGACTCGTAATCTGTCATTAAGTTTTAACAATAATCAAATGATGGAGAATAAATCTGATGAGTATATAATTGGGGCTGGTTATAGATTTCAGCAAGTTCCAATAACTATTAAAACTCAGGGTACTGCCAGGAAGTTTCAATCTGATTTGGATGTGAGACTAGACTTGTCCTACAGGGATACTAAAATGATAATGAGGAAGCTGGAGGAGGATGTTAATAAACTGACATCAGGAATGAGGAGGTTCGTTATTAGCTTTAAAGCAGATTATACTCTTAGCTCTCGCTTCAGACTTCGTTTATTCTTTGATCAGGATATGAATAAACCATGGGTGTCTAGCTCATTTGCAACTACCAATACAAAAGTTGGATTCAATCTGACCTTCACCTTGACTAATTAAGGAAATTTATTTTTACCTTTGATGCATCAGAAATTTTTTGAACCAAAACTATGAATATACCTGAAAACCTTAAGTATTCCGAGGATCATGAATGGATCCGTTTAGAAGGCGATATTGCTTTTGTTGGGATTAGCGATTTTGCGCAGTCAAATCTGGGTGATATCGTATTTATCGAAGTTGAAACTGTTGGTGAAGAGCTTGATAAAGGTGAAGCATTTGGTAATGTTGAAGCCGTTAAAGCTGTTGAAGAACTCTATCTGCCCGTTGGCGGTGAGGTTCTTGAATTCAATGAGGAATTGGAAGATGCACCTGATTTGGTAAATAAAGATCCATATGGTAAGGGATGGATAGCTAAGATTAAAGTATCTAATACAGAAGAACTAAATGAATTGATGGATTCGGTAGCATATGCCAAAATAGTTCAATAAAAGAAATAATGAAACAAAAAAAAAGGGTACTGATTTCAGTACCCTTTTTTTTTAATTAATTATCTTCTAATTGCTGGTAAGCTTTTTCTTAAACTCAGCTGTTATATAAGTTTCAATATTGTCACCTGCCTTTAAATTATTGAAATTGGTAATTCTAATCCCGCATTCCAAACCAGTAACAACTTCTTTCACTTCGTCTTTATAGCGTTTGAGTGAGCCAAGATTACCATCGTATATCACAATGCCTTCGCGAATTACCCTAACCTTTGATGTTCGTGTAATTTTCCCATCCTTAACCATACATCCTGCTATTGTGCCAACATTGGTTATTTTAAATGTTTCTAGGATTTCAAGAGTACCTATTATCTCTTCCCTGATTTCAGGACTAAGCATGCCTTCCATGGCATCTTTGATCTTGTTAATAGCATCATAGATTATGGAATATAGCCTGATATCCACTCCCTCTTTTTCCGCAAGTTTTCTAGCAGCTAATGAAGGTCGAACCTGGAAACCAATTATAATAGCATCAGATGCAGCTGCTAGCAAAATATCGCTTTCAGAAATCTGACCAACTGCCTTATGCTTAATGTTGACTTGAATTTCATCAGTTGAAAGTTTGATTAAGGAATCAGCCAAAGCTTCAATTGATCCGTCAACATCACCCTTTACAATAATGTTTAGTTCCTGGAAGTTGCCTATAGCAATACGTCTTCCGATTTCATCAAGGGTTATATGTTTTTGGGTACGAATACCCTGCTCCCTCTGAAGCTGTTCTCTTTTAGTTGCGATTTCTCTTGCTTCTCTTTCACTTGACAATACATTGAATTTGTCACCTGCCTGAGCAGCTCCATTCAATCCGATAAGAACCACCGGTTCCGAAGGACCTGCAGTTTTTATTGGCTTACTTCTTTCATTGGACATGGCTTTTACACGTCCATAATAACTACCTGCAAGAAGTATATCTCCTATTTTGAGAGTACCCGATTGTACCAGTACAGTGGTTACATATCCACGACCCTTATCAAGCTCAGATTCAATAACCGATCCAACGGCTGCCCTGTCGGGATTAGCTTTGAGGTCTAAAAGCTCTGCTTCAAGAAGAACCTTCTCGAGAAGTGCGTCAATACCTTTCCCGTGTTTTGCAGAAATATCATGTGATTGATATTTCCCACCCCATTCTTCCACCAGGTAATTCATGGTAGCTAATTGTTCCTTAATCTTCTCAGGTTTTGCACCATCTTTATCAACCTTATTAATTGCAAATACGATAGGTACACTTGCTGCTGAAGCATGATTAATGGCTTCAACCGTTTGAGGCATAACAGCATCATCTGCAGCAACAACAATAATTGCCAGGTCGGTTACTTGGGCTCCCCTTGCTCTCATAGCAGTAAAGGCTTCGTGGCCGGGAGTATCGAGGAATGTTATTGTTTTATCATTGGCCAGCTTAACTTTATAAGCTCCAATATGCTGGGTGATACCTCCTGCCTCTCCTGCAATAACATTAGCTTTCCTAATATAGTCAAGTAAGGATGTTTTTCCATGGTCAACATGACCCATCACAGTAACAATTGGAGGGCGCTCAAGCAGATCCTCTTCATTATCTTCCTCTGCCTCCGAAGCGATAGACTCCTGGAGTTCAATACTTACAAACTCTACCTCATATCCAAACTCATCAGCAACCAATGCAATAGTTTCAGCATCAAGACGTTGGTTGATTGAAACAAATAGCCCTAGATTCAGACAGGTGGCAATAATTTCATTAATGTGGACATCCATCATTGTAGCCATCTCATTCGCTGTCACAAACTCTGTGACTTTGATAACCTTGTCCAGTTCCTTTTTTTCAGCCTCTGTGGCAGCAGTCTGACGAATCGACTCACGCTTATCTCTTCTGTGTTTCGAACCTTTCGATTTACCCTTCGTTGTTAAACGTGCAAGTGTATCTTTGATTTGCTTTTGAACATCTTCTTCGGAAACCTCAGGCTTGGCAATTCTTCTTTTACCTCTTGCTCCTGGTTTTGGTTTGCCTTTGTAAGTGTCATGCCCTGTACCAACTTTTTTTACTGCAGTCCCTCTTGGCTGTTCACCTGCAACATTAACTTTGTCCTTACGTATTCTCTTGCGCTTTTTCTTCTTAGCAATCGGCTTATCTGAAGAAGCTGCAGGTTGTTGTTTTTTCTTAACAGGTGGCTTGGGAAGCTCAATTTTGCCAACCACGACTGGGCCGCTTAGCTTTTGTATCTCAGTTTTGATATCCACTTCACCAGCCTCATCGTAATCCTTCATCGTTTCGGGAGCAGAAGGGGTCTTTTTTATTACAACCTTCTTCGGTTCTTCCTTGAGTTCTTTCTTGGGCTCTTCCTTAGGAACAGCTACTTTGGCAACAGGTATTGCTTTTTTCTCAACTGGCTTGGATTTGGAAACTTTAGCTTCTTTGGTTTTGGATTTCTTTGTCGGCCTGGTTTTTTGGTTCAGACTGTCGATGTCTATTTTACCAATAACTTTAATCTCAGCTCCAACATCCTTGCCCTTACTTGGCTTAAATATGTCTTCCTGCTGAATTTTTTTCTCAGGTTCTTTTTCTTTTTTCGCAGGTTCTTCCTCTTTGGCTTTCTTCTCCTCTATTTTTTCTGTTTTATCTTCCTTAGGCTCAGTAATTAATTTTTTTTCCTTAAGTTCTGGCTCCTCTTTAGCAGGCAAAGGAGCTCGTTCTATATTCTCTTTTTCCTCCTTTGGTTTAGGTGGTGTATCAGGCTCGGCCTTTATATCTTTTGACTCAGCTTCTTTTTCTGGCTCTGCTTTGGGCTTAACTTCCTCCTTAGGTTCAATTGCAGTTGGCAGCTCTTGCTTCAACTCTTTCTTCGGTTCTTTCTTCGGTTTTTCCTTCGGCTCTTCCTTCTGCTTCTCTTTCGGTTCTTCCTTCGGCTCTTCCTTC
>CAYXQX010000159.1:0-7798 GCA_964467485.1 uncultured Porphyromonadaceae bacterium
TGTCGTATCCGGAGTGTTCCAAAAACTGTCTAGAGATGAACTGAAGAATTTGATCGAAGAATACGGAGGTAAAAATACGGGATCTATATCAGCAAAAACATCGTACATTATCGCTGGAGCCAACATGGGCCCTGCGAAATTAGAAAAAGCCGGGAAGCTTGGTATATCCATCCTCTCGGAACTTGATTTCCTTACAATGATTGATTATAAATTTTCATAAATTTGTGAAGTGAGTTTAATAAGCTTTGTTCAAGAAAAAATACTGATCCCCATGAAGTGGAAACAGTATAAAAAAAATCGCCCTGCGTCCCAATTTATTGGTCTGCATAAGGCAAAAAAGATTGGTATAATTACTGATTTTAATGAAACAAGCCTGATTAGGGTTGTTGCTGATTTTCATAAAAAGATAAAAAAGGAGGGTACCAGTATCAGCCTTGCGGCAATCTTGCAGGATCAAAGAAACAATTTCAATCAATTTGAATATGAAAGACAGTTTCCGGGAAGTCTTGTTTATTTGATCGCCACCGATGAAATTAACCGTTGGGGACAGACTCAGCATAAAGTCATACAACCATTTCTGGATCAGAATTACGATATAGTCTTTTACCTCGACAAAACTCCATCGTTTACTCTACTTGATCTTATGTTATCTACCAGCTCAAAAATGGTTGCTGGAAGAATGAGTGAAGGCAGGGACATTCTGGATTTCGGAATAGAGCTGGATCCCTCAGCTCCATTGGAAAGAGTAACTGATAATCTTTATAAATACCTTATCAGCATCGGGGCTCAAAAAAAAGACAAACAGGTAGATAAGCCCGATCTGAAATTATTCTAAAATACACATACTCATGAATACACACCCTTTCAGTGGTACAGGGGTTGCACTTGTAACACCTTTTACTAATACAGGAGACATTGATTATAATAGCCTTACACACCTTGTTAAACATGTAACAAAAGGAAATGTTGATTATCTGGTTGTTATGGGTACAACCGGAGAATCAGTGGTGCTTTCAAAAGAGGAAAGAGATTCTGTTATTACGCATATATTGAATGTTAATGACGGCCACCTACCACTTGTTCTAGGCATAGGCGGCAACAATACCTCCCTGGTCGTTGATCAGATAAAAAATCAGAATTTTGAGGGTATATCAGCTGTTCTGTCAGTTAGTCCATATTATAATAAGCCTACCCAAGACGGAATTTACGAACATTACAAAGCTGTAGCCGAAGCCTGCCCTCTTCCAGTGATTCTATACAATGTTCCAGGGAGAACGAGCTCAACAATCAGCCCGGAGACTACATTACGTTTAGCCCGGGATGTTAATAATATTGTTGCAACTAAAGAAGCATCAGGGAATCTTGAGGCCATAATGGAAATTATTCAGAATAAACCTGATGGTTTTGAGGTGATATCCGGTGATGATGCACTATCATTACCACTAATGTCTATTGGAGCCATAGGCGTAATATCGGTCATTGCCAATGGCTTACCTGATAAAATGAGCTCACTAATAAACTTTTGTATCACAGGAGATTATGTCTCTGCCAGAAAAACCCAGTATCAGTTGGTAGAAATTATTGGCAGTATCTTCGAAGAAGGTAATCCAGCCGGTATAAAAGCCGTCCTTAATCATCAGAAAATCACAGCAAAACATGTTAGATTACCTTTGATGCAGGTGAGTAATAAGCTGGATCAAAAGATTCAAACCCTTTGTGATAAAATCCTAATAGTCTAGGTATTATCCAATCCCGGGTATTATTAATCCCATGTATTATCAATCATTATGCCGGGGGCTGAGCCTCTCCTCCAACCCGACCATGGCAATGCTTGTATTTCTTTCCACTGCCACAGGGGCATGGATCGTTACGCCCCACCTTCTTCTCAACCCTCACCGGTTGAATCTTTTTAGGCGGCCCACCTCTTTGTCCTCCCGAACTGTTTGAAGAACCATATGAAGGACTATCTGTCTTACTGGTTTCATAATTGCTCATATCCAACTTCTTCCTTGCTTGGGCTTCTCTAACCTGCTCAGGTTCGCGGATTGGAATTTTCCCTTTCATCAGGAGAGAAATTACCTCGCGGTTAACCTTGTTCATCATGGTTTTGAACAGATCGAAGGACTCAAGTTTATAAATCAACAGTGGATCCTTCTGTTCATATGAAGCGTTCTGCACAGATTGCTTGAGCTCATCCATCTCCCTGAGGTGCTCCTTCCACGCTTCATCGATAGTAGCCAACACAGCACCTTTCTCAAAAGATTTCACCAATTCACGATTCTCAGTGTCATAGCATTTCTTAAGATTAGCATTAACCTGCATCGTTTTAGTTCCATCTGTAATAGGAACAAGGATATTTTCATACTGATGAGCTGCTCTCTGGTAAACATCTTTAATAACCGGCCAGGCCTGTTTGGCCATGAACTGGTTCTTCTCCTCAAATGTTTTCAGAACTTTTAAATATAGCTCATCCGCCAGTTCAGGCACCTTCTTGGTTTTAAATTCTTCCTCTGTGAATGGGCAATCATGTGCCAGAACCCTGATTAAATCCATCCGGAGCCCTTCATAATCATCCATAGCCTTAAACTCCTCAACCATGGTATCACTTAGATCATTGATCATATTGGCAATATCCATTTCAATTCGTTCCCCATGGAGAGCGTGCTTCCTCATGCTGTAAACAACTTCCCTCTGACTATTCATCACATCATCATACTCCAGCAAACGCTTTCTTATTCCGAAGTTGTTCTCCTCAACTTTCTTTTGTGCTCGCTCAATAGATTTTGAGATCATGGAATGCTGGATCATTTCACCTTCTTTCAAGCCCATCTTATCCATCAGCTTCGATACTCTGTCTGATCCAAACAATCGCATCAGGTCGTCTTCCAGGGAAACAAAAAACTGTGATGAACCGGGATCACCCTGTCGACCTGCACGACCTCTTAACTGACGGTCAACCCTCCTCGATTCATGCCTTTCTGTTCCTATAATTGCCAAACCACCTGCTCCTTTAACAGTAGAATGTAGCTTAATATCCGTACCCCTACCCGCCATGTTTGTAGCTATAGTAACAGCTCCTGGCTGACCTGCTGTAGCAACAACATCAGCCTCTCTCTGGTGAAGCTTAGCATTTAACACATTATGCTGTATTCCCTTCATCTTGAGCATCCTGCTGAGCAACTCGGAGATTTCAACCGAGGTAGTACCAACCAATACTGCTCTTTTCTTATTTACTAACTCAACAATCTCATCACTTACAGCATTGTATTTCTCCCGCTTGGTTTTGTAAACCATATCCTCCCTGTCATCCCTTACAATAGGCTTGTTGGTTGGTGTAACAACAACATCCAGCTTGTAGATATCCCACAATTCACCCGCTTCAGTTTCAGCAGTACCTGTCATACCAGCCAATTTATTGTACATTCTGAAATAGTTCTGCAAGGTAATAGTGGCAAAGGTTTGTGTTGCTGCCTCAACCTTTACACTCTCCTTGGCCTCAATAGCCTGGTGAAGTCCGTCGGAATAACGCCTTCCCTCCATAATACGACCGGTCTGTTCATCAACGATCTTTACCTTGTTGTCTATAACAACATATTCTGTATCCTTTTCAAATAAGGTATAAGCTTTTAGTAATTGTATAATTGTGTGAACCCTCTCCGATTTAATTGAGAAATCACTGATCATTTCATCCTTCTTGGTAACTTTTTCTTCGTCAGATAAATCTAACTTCTCTATATCAGCAACCTCCGATCCAATATCAGGTAAAACAAAAAATGTAGGATCTTCTCCTGTTGCCGTAATGAGATCAATCCCTTTATCCGTCAGCTCAACAGAATTGTTCTTTTCATCAATAATAAAGAACAGGTCGGAAGTAACAATATGCATGTTTTTGGAATTCTCCTGCATAAAAACATTTTCTGTTTTATGCATAAGGACTTTCATTCCTTCCTCACTGAGGAACTTAATTATTGCCTTGGTTCTGGGTAATCCTTTATTGGCCCTCAATAAGAGCTTGCCACCCTCTTCGAGATTATCCTCAGCGATCAGCTTTTTAGCCTTAATAAAAACTTCGGAAACAAGCTTTTTCTGCTCATTATAGAGATTTACAACCCTGCTTTTCAGAACCATAAAGAGCTGATCATCCCCCTTAGGAACCGGTCCTGAAATAATAAGCGGGGTCCTGGCATCATCAACTAATACAGAGTCGACCTCATCAACAATCGTGTAATTATGCCCCCTTTGAACAAGATCATCCGGAGATATCGCCATGTTGTCCCGCAGATAATCAAAACCAAATTCATTATTAGTCCCATAGACGATATCGCAGTTGTAAGCCTTCCTACGTGCGGGTGAATTGGGCTGATGTTTATCAATACAATCTACCGTAAGCCCGTGGAATTCGAAAATTGTACCCATCCACTCTGCATCCCTTTTGGCCAGATAATCATTAACTGTTACCACATGCACTCCTCTGCCTGGAAGGGCATTGAGAAATACCGGCAAAGTTGCAACTAGTGTTTTCCCTTCACCCGTAGCCATCTCAGCAATTTTGCCTTCATGGAGATTCAGCCCTCCAATCAACTGAACATCATAATGGACCATATCCCAGGTAATCTTACTACCACCTGCCGTCCAACTATTGTAATAGATAGCTTTATCATCCTTGATATCAACCACATCCCGTGTAGCTGCAATATCCCTATCCAAATCAGTAGCGGTAACTTCAATCTCCTCATTCTCCTTAAACCTTCGGGCCGTCTCCTTTACAATGGCAAAAGCCAATGGTAGAATCTCGGCCAGCACTTTTTCATTTTTATCAACAATATCCTTCTCAAGCTTATCTACTTCCTTAAAAGCAGCGTCCCTTTCAGCAATAGGAATTTCATCCGCTTCAATCTTAGCCTTAATACTGTCAATTGCCGCAACTTCACTTTCAATATTCTTCCGGATTCGATCTTTGAGCTCCAGCGATCTGGCTCTTAACCCATCATGAGTAAGCTTAATCAATTCTTCTGTAAATGCATGAACCTTATTAACCACAGGAAGAGCACCTTTATAATCTTTCTCAGCCTTGTTACCAAACAAGCTGGATATTAATTTATCTACAACTGCCATAATTAGATGGGATTATTTCAACTGAACTAACAAATAACAAGCCACTATAAAAAATATGCACTTTTGTCATGACTAATCAAAATCCAGATTAAAAGTGCTTCTGAACAAGCCCAATTCAGGATTCTTTTCCTGCATATGCTTGAACTTTTCTTCTTGGGTATACAATTTCTTTTCAGAATTCTTTTTCTCAACCATAGTCTCCAACTTAACATTTTGATTGCCCGTGCTCTTAACCACGTAAGCAACTATTTCGGAATGAATAGAATTCAAAGCTTTTTCCTGCAAAGGATTATTCAGATTTAACCTGATGGTACCATCCTCCTCCAGAAGTGGTTTTTGTGTAGTAAGAGTATTATATAGCCTGGGTTGATCTTCTTTGATATTATCCGCAAAACTCAACCATAATTCATTCAGGTTCTCCTGATTTAATTCTCTTTCAACAATAGGCAATTCTTCCTCAACATCAGGCTCTTCAACCTTAGCCTGTCCACCGCTTCCATTGCCATTATTCAGATAATCACTGATCCTTGGTCCTGTCTTTATAGCTGATAGGGAAGGCAGCGGTTTAGACTCCTCCCGTGCTAATTCCGACTTGTCTTTAGGCTTGTCTTCTGATATTTCTTCTTTTATTTCCTCTTTTACTTCTTCTTTTACTTCCTCAAGCTTTTCTCCTGATATGCTTCCCGCACTGTCTTTTGCCACCTTATCATCTTTTTCCTCAGGAGTAACACTTGCAACAGAAGGTTCATCTTGAGCTGCCGGCTTTTCATTTTTCACTTCCGGCTTTTGAATCACAGAAGGTGAAGCAGTTTTTACTTCAATCTGCACCATATTCAATGCCGTAAGTTTTAAAAGACTAATCTCTAAATGGAGGCGCGGATCTTTTGCAGTCTTAAAACTGATATCAGCAGCACCAATAATATCCAGGGCACGAAAAAGAAAATCAACAGAGCATTTTTGTGCGTATGATCTATATTGATCTGAAATCTCACCACTTAACTCCATCAGTTTTATCGTATCCTGATCCTTACCCATCAAAAGGTTTCTGAAATGTTTTCCCAAACCGTTTAAATAATTTCGGGCATCAAAACCATTTTCTAAAACCTCGTCGAATATTGTAAGTGCTTTCTTGTAATCTCCTTCCAACAAAGCACCAGTCATGTTAAAATAGTACTCATAATCCAGTACGTTCAAGTTGTCAATAACTGAACGGCTATCCACTTTCTTCCCGGAAAAGGAAACAACCTGATCGAAAATAGAAAGGGCATCACGCATCGACCCATCTGCTTTCTGAGCAATAATATTTAGTGATGTGGCATCAACCTCAACCCCTTCCTTCTGAGCTACATTCGAAAGATGCATCATCATAACTCTTACAGTAATTCTCTTAAAATCAAAAATCGGGCATCGTGAAAGTATTGTAGGAATAATCTTATGCTTCTCTGTAGTAGCAAGAATAAATACAGCATGTGCCGGAGGTTCCTCCAGGGTTTTCAGAAAGGCATTGAATGCTTGCTGAGAAAGCATGTGAACCTCATCTATAATATATATACTGTATTTCCCTACCTGCGGAGGTATTCTGATTTGATCAATCAGACTTCGAATATCCTCAACGTGATTGTTCGAAGCCGCATCCAACTCATGTATATTGAAAGACCTGTTGTCATTAAACGCTTTACAGGAATCACAAACACCGCAGGCCTCAGAATCTTCTCCAACATTCTGACAGTTTATCGTTTTGGCAAAGATCCTGGCACAGGTAGTCTTACCAACACCGCGTGGCCCGGTAAACAAATAAGCATGGGCAACCTGGCCAGTCCCTATAGCATTCCTGAGAGTTCGTGTTATAGATCCCTGTCCTACAACCGTCTCAAAACTGTCAGGCCGATACTTTCTGGCCGATACAACAAAATTCTCCATTCAATATTTTTAATGTCCAGACAAAGGTAAAAAAATGACAATAATAGACGGATGAAAAGTTTACCTCAGACAATTAAGGGTATCGCTAAAAAGATAGTAAATAGTTTGATTACTAATCAATAATATCTAAATTTGCAGCCCGAAATACATTTTTTAATTAAAATTAGAGAAAATTATGTTGAATCAGTATGAAACCGTTTTCATTGTAACTCCCGTTTTATCTGAAGAACAGATGAAGGAAGCGGTTAAAAAGTTCTCCAATTACATCTCCGAAAACGGAGGTGAAATTGTTCAAGAGGACAACTGGGGATTGCGTAAACTCGCTTATCCTATCCAAAAGAAGTCTACCGGCTTCTATCACCTGGTCGAATTCAAGGCTGAAGGTGACCTAATCGGTCACTTGGAAACTGAATACCGCAGGGATGAAAGAATTATTCGTTTTCTAACCATGAAGATGAACAAGTATGCTATTCTTTACGCCGAAAAGCGGAGAAGAATGAAGGCTGAAGAAAGAGAAAATAAAGAACCTGTAGCAACGGAGGACTAAGCTATGTCGAACAATCAATCAGAAATCAGATACCTGGCTCCCCCAACGGTTGAAGTCAAGAAAAAGAAGTACTGTCGTTTCAAAAGAAACAAGATAAAGTACATCGACTATAAAGATCCTAAATTCCTGAAGCGTTTTCTTAATGAGCAAGGAAAGATTTTGCCTCGTCGATTAACTGGTACATCATTGAAATACCAGAGAAAAATTGCAACAGCT
>CAYXQX010000160.1:0-7788 GCA_964467485.1 uncultured Porphyromonadaceae bacterium
ATTTCTGTAATTTTAAATGCTTTAGCCGAATTGTCATAGTTGATATTAGGGCCTCCGAAGGGCCAGCCGGTTCCAGAGGTCATATCAATTTGCATACCTAGTTTTTCAGCTTCGTTTACAGTATGCACCAACATATCCATCCACTTTGGTGAAAGGAATTCGATATAGTTATCCTCGTCCCCTTTTTCTCCATAAATAGGAATAATGTGCATCCCGCCAAATCCTGCTTTCTTATAGGCCTGCAAATTTTCCGTAATTCCCTCCTTTGTTACGGAACTGCCCATCCACCACCAATATGCCCAGGGTTTTATGGTGCTTTCTGTTTTTGAACCCGACGTATAGTTTTGCGCACTCAAATTTTTTGGAAAGACCAATACTGACAATAATAGAAAGAATATAATTCTACGCAAGTGGGTTTTCCTGTTTTCAATATGGTTGTTATACCAATTCATTAAAAGCTTTAGCCATTATGGTTAATATCAACTCTACGAACTCTCGTTATTAGAAATGGTTTCAACCTTATCTTTTAGACGAACATAACCTTCCAGTTTAATGTCGGCACCATCGCTAAATTCGGCACTAATGCGTAGGTTATTCTCCCCAGTTGAAAGTTTTAGTTGATCAACACCCAACTCCAACTTGTCTTTAAAACGACCTTTTTCATCGTACACCAATATTTCGGCTCCACCACGATAAGTTAGTGCCCAGTTTGGTTTCATCGTTACATCCAAGTTAAGCGTTTCTGAGCCATTAAAAATGATAGATATCTGGTTTATTGAACCACTCTCGCCAACAGCTCCTACTACAAAATAAAGATTCTGCTCTGTTTTACTTTCAAACTCAACAGACACATCATTAGGCTGTCCGGGTTGTACCATTTCATTCAGCAATTCAAATTTTTCTTTGTTATAATACTGAAGTTCAAAGGTTTTTTCATTCAACTTTTTCAAACTGAAATCACGACTTACATCTTTTAAAATTTCTATTTGTTTTTCATTAAAGATTTCTTTTAATCGTGCTTCCTCCCAGATACGAACTGCTTCTGCAATTGCATCAAATTCAGTGTTTTCTTTAAAATTCTCCACTTTGCTGTATAAGGCATAACCAGCATCATAACCAGCAGACCGGGCCAACATGTATTCAAATTCCTGCAAAGTTGTTGTAGGATTTAAAAGAAACCAGCCCAACATATTGGGCGTGTAATTGCGTTTAAGCAAGGCCTGGTTTGTGTAGCGGTAATTTCCCTGACTTTTTGTAAAACCACCATACCAGGGCTCACCCCAATTGATGTATGAATTTACGTGCCAATAATAGTGATTGGAACGAGAAGAACCGTTGCGTAATTCGTGGTTTACCTGCTTTATTAATTCATCGCTAAAATAATCCATGCCATATTCACCTTCACCAGTTCCCCAGCCACCTTCATGTCCATCGAAATCCAACTGTGCCACACCTGTATAATTGTAAAACTCTGCCAAACGTGCTATCATTTCTTTTTGTAATTCGAAAGTAGGGAAAAGCGTTTTATACGCATGATCAACCAGTCGGGCAATTGTGGAACCCGTTTTATGAACCGCTGCTTTAGTTCCATAAGCTCCTCGCTTGCAATTTAATAGTTTATACGGAGCTTCGTTTGAAACTGATTGAAACTGAATAATTTCATCGCCAATACGAACGGCCTGACAAGTATTTTTCTTTAGGTAACCAGCTCCTTCTTTAATGATGATTTCTTTTGCATCTGCAGAAATATCTCCGGTAATTTCTGTTTTGCTGAAAATCATTAAATCCTTGTTTGGAACAGGCGTTACATAAGGGTCATTCGTAGTAATAAAGTTGGTTAAAATATGCACTCCTATTCGTATTCCCCTGACCTTTGCTTTTTCAACACAAGCCTTTAGTCCATCCCAGCCATTAGGAAACTCATCTTCAAGTAACTCAAAGTGTCCCCAGTTTTTAAAGGGATGCCCGTGATAAACGGTATTGTATCCCAACTTTTCGCAGTAGTCTAAAACATCATCAAAACTATCCTCGGTAAAATCGGTAATAAAATAAGGTTTATTGGCTTCCCTGCTTCTTTTTACCCATTCTCCATTAATTGTAGCATGAGGTAAACCTTCTTTTAATTCAATGTTTTCAATTACATCCAAAACATTCGGCTCCGGAGTTCCGAAAAGAGCAATGGCTGTACCCTCTAATTTCCCATCGGGATTTGCAGGAATTACAACATTTTCGATGCTATTATTCCAAATATTGTATACCCGTGGTTTTGCCCTGTTAATACAATAGCCTTGTAAATTGGACCCATATGTTTCTTCTGTTGCAGTAGTTCCGCGTGACTGATCACTTCCATCGGAGTTCAACTTTTTGCCCCCGGTTGTTTTGGCATTCAAACTTTGGTATCCGAGCGCATACGAACCATTTCGCACTACACCAACATATTCACCAATGGTTTCACTGATGGTTGTTGCAAATGCCCCCCAAAAAAGCACATCAATTTGTTCTTCATTTTCAAGTTTAATAACCTCAAACTTCAAGTAATTGTCAGCTTTGGTTGCTTTCACCAAAACCTTAACGTTATTGGGGAATGTAGCAGTTGCTGTATTCCCCTTCCATTTTAGTGATATAGGCGTATAATCTTCTCCCGCAATATTTGCCCGTATCAGGTAACTTTCAGCTCCTGCTGGCAAGTACTCTTTATCACCATAAAGGCTTGTTAGTTTACCCTTGTTATCGACTTCAATTCTCAATCCCTCGGTCTGAATAACTTTTTGAGCAGTTCCCGATAAAGTTACTATCGTTAAAAGTGCAACTAGTAAATGTTTCATAGTTTAATACTGTTTAATATTTTTTAAAAATCTCCAAAGAAAATCTCTTAGCTACAGGATTCGATTTCACACGGTTATTAAGCTGAAGCTGGCAAATTACATAACTACCTTTTCCGCTTTTCTTTTCTGCTGCTGCCAGGTATGGACCCTGATCGCCTGCCCAACTGGTACGTCCTGTATTTAATATGGGCGTCCAGCCTTCTGCTCTAAATACCTTGTTTATAAAAGGACGAACACATTCTTTCTCACTATTGTACCAAAATTTAAAGTCCATTGGTTTCGCCCATGCGACTGTTTCATGTCCTGTGGTTGGCGAAACAAAATAATACTCTCCCATGATGGTGTTTTCGACTTTTACTTTACTCTCTGCAATAGTATAATCGCCTGCATCTATATCTAAAAAGATTGCCTTCTTTCCTGATTTTACCTGCTGATCTACTTTCGGTTTATTTTGTTTATACCAGTTATAATCATCTATCAAAATTACAGATGCTTGCTCCAATGACTTTTCAGCTGTTACCCCAAGCTCTTTTAGTATCTCATTCCCCTCACCATTTGCAGAACTAACAAATACTTTATTGGATGGAACTTTCTGTTTGGGAAACACTTCCAACTCCAGTGTAGATTGACTTATCTCATTCCCTTTTTCATCAAACAGTCCTAATCTTAGAATATATTCTGTCCGTTTTGATACTTTGGGTGCCTGGAATTTTATATAGCCCTGAAATTTTGTACTGTTCTTTGGGATGCCGGGAGTAATTTTATTTGCAAATACTACTTTCCCTTTTCTTTCAAATTGATAGTTCAGTGTGTAATTATTTGGCGAAATATTCAAATCATTGCAAATCCATGCTTCTGTTTCTATTTCTTCCCCGCTGGTAAAATCATATCTGTCTGTTCTTAGATTTGCCATTAATGGTTCCAAAGCATCTCTGTATACAAAAAATGCCTTTTTGGGTTGCCTGTCAACATCCATAATTGCTTTCATCCATCCGGCAGGCCAGGCATCTATAAACAGGTGTATGGCAAACGATACCATCATAGGATTTCTTCTAAATGATTCTGTCAGTATTTTTGTTCCCCATGCCTGGTGCTCCTGACTTGCTTCGATCCAATCGTGCAGTGTGTTTTGGGTATTAAACCACAAGTAATGGAAGTTTTGGGTTTGTGCCTTTACTATCTTTTCCGAATTCCAATTCTTTTCTTCTTCTTTTGTCTGCGGCAACCATTCTTTAGGATAGTATTTTCGCATTATATTTTCGGGATCCAATCCTTCTGCCCCAAATTCCCCACATGCATAATACCAATCTGGTTTTGTGGGTATCCAGTGTCCCTGATGTAATTCGCCAAGTCCTAAGCCATGCCCGTTGTACCATGCATTGTAACAATGGTTATCCGGCAAACCGGGTGATGGCGGATCGTAATCTCCATCTGCAGCTTTTATTACCCTGTCGGGATTTGCCTTATGCACTGCCTGGTCACAGGCGGTAAATAATCTTGCATATTCTTCGTATTCAGCCATGTTCCGTTGAGGGGCTCCTTCTGCATTGGGAAAACGTTCGTTTATATAGGTTACCATAATATTGCACGGATGACTTCTTACCAGGCGCTCCATTTCTTCGGCTTGTTTTACTGCTTCTGCCCATTTATTAGGACGTAATCCCCCGAATAGTGGAAGGTCGGTTTGGGTCATCATTCCCAGTTTATCGCAATATTCGTAAATCTCAGGTTGTACGGGGCGTTGGGTTAATCTATAATAATTCATATTACAGATTTTTGCCAGTAATATATCCTCTATCAGCTGATCCCAATCTTTCTTAAAAACATCCTGCTGCATAAAACCCATCGTGTTGGCTCCGCGAAGACGTATGGCTTCGCCGTTAAGAGACATCATTCCTTTTGGTATTGAGACTGTGTCCATGGTAAAGGAACGCATCCCGAATTGTCGCGACTGTACATCTGTTAATTCATCTTTCTCATTGTACATCTTCACCTGCAACTGGTAGAGCCATGGAGTTTTGTTATTCCATAGTTTTGGATTTGATATTTTAATCCTGGTTTTAAGGAAATTTACGCCATACCCCATTGGCAAATTGGTTTCTTCCCAATCTGTGGGTTTTGCCAAATCACCTACTCCCGGAATATGCAATGAGGATGGAATATATTCTAAATCTTCAACTATTGTTTCTTTAAAATTCTGTCCATAAACTGATAGTTTAAATTTTACTGCTTTGGTATAATTGAGGTAATTATTTACTTCCAACCATATTTCAGCTTCTTCGGTGTCTAATTGTGGCCTGACAAAAATATCATTGATATGTAATGGTGAGCGTGCCTCCACATAGCAGTCCTGATAAATACCCATACCTACCGGACTGTGATGCCATCCGTGTACCGGATCGTCATAACCGAGATTGGTAGCCCCGAATATTTTATCGCCCTTTACGCGTTCACCCTCTTTACTGGTTCCTCCTGTGGTTGAATAATCATTCTTTACCTGAACGACAAGGGTATTTTTGCCTTCATTTGCATATTGGGTGAAATTGAATTCAAAAGGAGCAAAGAAACCTTCGTGCGATCCGAGATAGCGTCCGTTTATAAATACATTAGCGATATAATCCACCGCCTTGAAACAGATAAATAACGAGCCTTTATCCATCATCTCTTTTGTGATGTTTATCTCTTTACGGTAATAGCTTATTACCCTTCCCAGTGGTTCTCCGAAATGAGGAAGTTTTACTTCTTCCCACTCTCCTTTTCCTTCCAATACATTACTGAAGTCTTTTTCATCTTCTACCGACTCTATTCTCCACGATGCGCTGGTCAGGTAAACCCTGTCCCTTGTCTGCACAGTTGATGGTGCATAATTTGCCAGGAATGGTTTATATTCCTCTCGCATCTTTACCAATTCTGCATCTAACTCCTCTTTGGTGTCCATTAATTCAAATGGCTTAAAAGCTGAAGCTTTATCGTTGGATACGGGCAAATACTTTTCTGGTAAATCAGCCGGCAAATTTTCTTTCAATAAATGAGTCCTGACTGCCACCTGCATATTACCGATTTTTGCAAATTGGTCTTCCTGTACTTTCTTATCCTGCGCCCCGGCTGTTAGGGAAAAGAGGATTACACATACTGTGCTGATAGTGATTCTTAATCTTTTGACAAGCATAATATACCTTACTTTTAATATACCGTAAACTCCCGGATTCTAACATCATCGTCCAGGGATTTTATGCATCTGAAACGTAATTCTTCTGTTATTAACTCAACAGGTACTATGTGTTTATGCCCTATTGTTTGTCCTTTATAAATAGTTTCCCACTTTCCGTCTTTTTTAGCATCAATTTCAAAACTGGCAACTTTTTGTCCTTTTGATACATCTTCCATTATTACGATGTTATTGATGTTTGTTTCCTTTGCCAGGCTCAGAATAATTTCTTTCTTTCCTGATTTACCTGCAATCTTCTGCCCAAAACGCTTTCTCAGCTCATCACCAAACTCCTTTGCACTTTTCACAACCTCTGGTGGCATCACCCCGCTTTTATCGGGGGCAAAATTGGGAAGGAAATTAGCGCCGAGGCCAATAGTTTTGTAGTATTTTTCTACCATTGTTTCTACCGATGCTACTCCCGGGCCGTTGTAAAACCAATTGCCGGAAAAAGGCGTATTGGCCTCCCAGGCAACAAAAAATTTGCCGTAGGGATTGCCATGTTTACTCTCATCATTTACAACTCTGGTATGCATTGTTTCATCGCCTCTGTTAGCTCCATACCAAAGGGGATAATTGGCCCCACCTGCGTGTCCGCCATTAATCCAATAATCGGGTCCAAATATCATACAATTAGGTTGCAATGCGCCAACCAAGAGATTCACTCTTTTCCAAAATTGATCTGCTCCGGCATGAGGGCAACCGTGATGATCAAACCACATCATATCAATATCACCATAATTACTTAATAATTCTGTTAGTTGTTGAAGCTCTAATCTGGTGAATTTTTCCAATTCATCGGGTTTATCTGCGAAGTAGTTTTCATTATGCCAATTAAATTGATTTGCATCATGCCAGCTCGAATGGTATAAGCCAACCTTTAATCCATACTTACGGGCAGCTGCCACATACTCCTTTATTACATCTCCTTGTCCATTCTTCCACGGACTCTTCTTAACACAATAATCTGTGGTTTCAGAGGGCCATAAACACATTCCTCCCTCGTGTCTGGCGGTCAACATTACATATGTAGCCCCCATATCTTTTGCCACCTTCATCCATTGCTCGCAGTCAAGATTTGTAGGATTAAACATGGAGGCGGGCTGTTTCCCGTCACCTGCCGATTGCCCGGTATAAGTACTGAGGCCAAAGTGAATGAACAAACCTAATTCCAGCTCCTGAAATGCAAGCTGTTTGGATGATGGTATTGGAATTTTATTGTTTGCTACTTTTATTTCTTTTCCATGAAAACTGTAATCTGTTAGCTCATTATTTTCCTGCGCATTAACCAATTGCATTATTACAAGAAGTAAGGCGAGTACGCTAATTTTTAGTTCCATCTCTTCATTGTTTTTTTAATTTATTTACAATGTCTTTTTTCCGTTCCCGGGGAGTAACTTTTAATCGTGTGGTTTCTCCGTTTTTCAGTGTCGCTTCGATGCTTGTGTTTTGTGGTGCATGAAGTTTAAATTCCACATCCCATTCTTTTGGCCATGCCGGGAAAAGATAAATTTCATCTCCTTCATACTGCACCAACATTCGTTGTAAAGCTGTCATGGCAACCGAACCATGACATTGATCCGGAGTCCAGTCATAATTAGGACCCCACATAGTAGGGAATCGATAGAATGTTGTACTGGCATTGAAATTTTGGGACATCAGATTTGCCGCTTCTTCGGTTAAACCCAGATAGGCAGCCTTAATTGAATGCTGTTGCCATCCTCTGTTTTCCCTTGCTTCTCTTTTTATAAAACT
>CAYXQX010000161.1:0-7757 GCA_964467485.1 uncultured Porphyromonadaceae bacterium
AGCAGTCCATTAGGATTTATTGTTACGTGTTCTTATTTACATCTAAAAGTTTCTGTAAATTCAAATTGCTATGAAAAATATTATTGTCACATTATTGTTTGTTGGAATAATTTATGGATGCTCAACTCAACCAAACGAATCCCAAATAAAGGTTAGTGGTAATGAGAGTGATCCTTTACGAACAATCAAAGTGAGCTTGTGTGATACAAGCTGGGGAGATGTCAAGAGTTTGTTGGAGATGGACTCTTATGTTTTTTTATCTTCTGAAATGCCTCTTGGTAAACTTAAGCGTGTAATAATAGAAAAGGATTATGTTTATTTTCTTGATGAGCAGTCAAGGTTAGTTTGTTTCAAGCCAAATGGAGACATTGTTTTTTCGCTTAATAATAAGGGCAAAGGGCCAGGTGAGTATTCTGAAATTACAGATATGGTAATTAACTCTGAAGAGAGTATCCTAACCATTGCAGATCATAATAGACGTAAACTGATTCATTATTCTTTAATAGATGGTAAATATTTGAGGGAGGAGGATTTTAAGGTATCAGTTTCATCCATGGCTTTTTTTAACAAGAAATACTACTACTACAACCCCTTTCATTTTAATTTTCCTAAGGACAAGAGTATGCATTTCTCTTTGTTAGCTTCAACAAGCGGCGTGGATATTGAAAATAGGTATTTCCCTCACGACCCAAAAGTTGCCGATTACATGTATGATGATAATTTTCGACAGTTCTCCTATAACACTAAGGAATTGTATTTCAGAAAACGCTTTATTGATACTGTTTTTGCCATTACCGGTCAAGGCCTTGTACCAAGATACTCTATTGAATTACCTGACCCATTGCCCTATTCTTTAGTTCAACAAAAACCTGATATGCTTGAATTAGCCACAAAATCAAAATACTCCAGTGCACTTCACTCTATTTATACATCAGGGAATATATTGCACTTCCAGTTTTTTAAAGATGAGTGGGTGACAACAGCATTTTATGATCTGGAAAAGGACGATCAAATATACTGCGGGAATCATATTTGGCCCTATCCTACAAAGCAATTGCCAGTTTATTCTCTAATTGACGGTGTATACAAAGGGAAGTTTTTCTCCTTGGCTAGTCCACTTACTGTCATGGAGCAAATGGAAAGAAATCCTGAGGCTTTTCCCAAAGACTGGTCCAGGGTAAATGAAAACTCAAATCCGGTGCTGGTATTTTATAATCTGGTTAAGTGAAAATATAACAGGACATTAAGATACTCCTATGAATAAAAAAGTAATATATTCTTTCATAACAATACTGGTATTATTCAACGTTCTAATCATCAGTAAAAATCAAACTCTGCGAAAAAACTTCGCAAAATACACACATCAAGTAAATAGAGCCAAAATATTTAAGGGTATTCAATTAGAAAGTCTTCTTAGGTTTGATAATACTCAAGTTGAAATTGATGAGATAAAGGAGTTGGAGTTGTGCTATATTGTTTCAAAACTGCACTGTAATCAATGTGTTGATTCGATACTATCAGTTATCCAGGACTTCGATAAAGGAAATCCCTCATTTCATTTCAGGATATTAGCCAAATATAATAGTCGCCAGGATTTGCTCATATTCAAAAGATTACATGGGATTGACTTTCCAATAATTCCAGTCTCGGAACTTGGTTTTCCCATTGTAGAAACTGAAGTCCCACTTCTTTTTATCTATGATCCTGATAATAAGAAAGCCACTCATGTTTTTGCCCCCGACCCGGATGACGCAGGATTAACCCAGAATTATTTAAGCCTCATCAATCAAAAAATGTTTACAAATATCATCACCAACAATATGGTAGAGACGCGAGGCCTCGCGTCTCTACGGATGTTTTTTCCTAATCTACCAATCTACCAATCTACCTCTTCCCCTGCAACACCAAATCCGCAATAGCAATAGCAGCAATCGACTCAACTACAACAGGAACCCTAAGAGCAATACACTTGTCATGTCTGCCGCCAATCTTAAGTTCTTCGATCTTACCTGATTGTACATTCAATGTATTCTGAGATTTCCCTGTGGAGGAGGTGGGCTTAACCGCAACCCTGAAAACGAGCTCATTACCATTACTAATACCACCATTGATTCCACCTGCGTGGTTGGTTTCTGTTTTTCCATCCAACGAAAGGATATTATCATTGTGCTCCGATCCCTTCATCCTGGCTGCCGGAAAACCACTTCCAAATTCAACACCTTTGGTAGCAGGTATAGAAAAAACCAAATGGGCAATCTTTGATTCAAGTGAATCGAAGAATGGTTCACCAATTCCAACTGGCATTGGAGAGGCTTTACACTCAACTATGCCACCAATGGATTCATCTTCTTTTACTGCAATATCTATGGCCTTATCGATATCACTCAAACCACCGGCTTCGATAAGTTTTGCACTAATATTAATAGGTTCAGCAATCTTTTTTGCAACAACACCCGCAGCTACCAGACCAAGAGTCAGCCTCCCTGAAAAATGACCGCCGCCCCGGTGATCATTGAAGCCGCCAAATTTCTGCATAGCCACCCAGTCGGCATGACCGGGCCTGGGCTGTTTCTTTAGATGATCGTAATCTTTGGATTGCGTGTTTTGATTTTCAAAAACAATGGTTATTGGAGCTCCTGTAGTATGTCCATTGAAACACCCGCTCACAATATTTGGTAGATCTTTCTCAATTCGGGGCGTCGTTCCAAGTGCTCCCGGCTGACGCCTTTTTAAATCTTTCAGAAAGTCTTCTTCTTTCAATGGTATGCCTGCCGGGCACCCATCAAGAGTAACTCCAATCAATTTGCCGTGTGATTCACCAAATATTGAAATCCGATAAAGCGTTCCTATGCTATTCATTAACCTGACCTCCGATTTGTTTTAAGTCTTCATAGAATGATGGATATGATTTGGCCACACATTCCGAATTATTAATAGTAACATTTTGATGATCAGCTGGTAATATTACTGTTGCTGCTGCCATCGCAATCCTGTGATCATTATGTGAATCAACAGTATTTCCTTTAATCCGACAAGGTCCTTCAATAAGCATCTTGTCTTCTGAGAACTTAATGTCAACCCCTAATTTACTCATTTCAGCTTCAAGTGCAGCAGCTCTGTTACTTTCTTTATGAACCAGACGGTCAGCTCCCGTGATGGTGGTGCGACCCTTACAATGAGCAGCCAGAGCTGCGAGTGGAGGAAAAAGATCCGGGCAATGTGTTGCGTCAAACTCAAATCCATGTAGTTTTTGAGAATCTACAGAAATAGCATTTTCATGAGTAATGATGTCAGCTCCAGCTAACTCCAGTGCCTCGATAATCTTCCTGTCGGCCTGCAAAGAGCCTGGCTTAATACCATTTACCTTAACACTGCCGGCAATAGCTCCCGCAACCAACAAGAAAGCAGCTCCCGACCAGTCTCCTTCAATAAAATAGTCAACAGGTTTATAGGTCTGGCCACCGGGGATGGAAAATTTCTTGTAATTAACATGACTCACTTTTACCCCGAAATAATCCATAATCTCCAGGGTCATATCAATGTATGGTGTGCTTTTAAGATTATCAACGCTTATCGTTGAATCATTGGGTGCTTTGGGTAGTGCCATCAAAAGGCCGGTCAGGACTTGAGATGACATTGAACCATCAATATGAATATCTCCACCCTGCATTGGCCCTTGTACCCTGATTGGCAAATAGCCCCCTTCAGTTTTGCAACTTACACCCAGGGAACCCAGTGCTTCCTCAATAATATGCATTGGTCGGCTCTGTAAAGATCCTGACCCCGTTAAATAAATAGGGTAGGGCTGTAATGCTGCAATGGCCGAAAAGAGCCTGATCCCAAGTCCTGCCTCACCAAAATCCAGTGTCGATCGAACCTGCGACATCCCTCCGTGAACAATCAGCCTGTCTTCAAAATCCTCTACACTGGCACCAAGACTGATGATAACATCTGTGGCAGCAAGAGCATCATCTGAGCGACTTGGATTACGCAAAATCGTTGTGCCATTTGCCAATAATGATGCCGCCAAAGCCCTCTGAGCATAACTCTTGGATGAAGGGGCATTGATTACCCCGCCAATCTTCGAGCTATGTAGTGTTCTTGTACTCATCCTCAGCTAAATTACAAAATGACTTAGTCATTCATGATCTTAGTCTGCTTATTAATTGATTCCTGATGTATAGCCGAAAAGATTTTCATCGTGAATTCTTCAGACAAGCTTTTGGACTTGGCGGCCGCAGTACTTTGTTTTATCACCTTGTCCCAACGTCTGGATTGTAATATGGTTACATTATTGTCCTTTTTGCATTGACCAATTTTCTCAACTACCTTCATCCTGTTGTCCAGAACTGTCAGAAGTTCGTTATCCAAACGGTCAATTTCGGATCTTAATTCCTCCAGCTGGTGGAGAAATCCATTGCTGCCAGGATCCATCCTTCTTAGTGTGAGATTGCTAACCAATTCCCCAACTTCTTTAGGAGTAATCTGCTGTTTAGCATCCGACCAGGCCTCTTTTGGATTGATATGGGATTCAATCATCAATCCATCAAAGTTTAGGTCCATGGCCCTCTGTGATAAGTCTTTCAAAAGATCAGCCCTGCCTGCAATATGACTGGGATCACAAATCATTGGTAGATTAGGTTGCCTGCGTTTCATCTCAATAGCTATCTGCCAGTTAGGAGCATTACGGTAAAGAGTCTCACCATAACTGGAAAACCCCCGGTGGATAGCTGCAAGCCGAGTGATACCAGCTTTTGACAGTCGCTCAATAGCTCCGCACCATAATTCTACATCAGGATTAATTGGATTTTTAACCATTACCGGAATATCTACACCTTCCAAAGCATTGGCTATCTCTTGCACAGTAAAAGGATTAACAGTGGTCCTGGCCCCTATCCAAAGGATATCTACACCATATTTCAAAGCTTCGTAAGTGTGCTGAGCATTAGCTACTTCTGTAGTGGTTATTAAACCCGTCTCTTCTTTTACCCGTTTTAACCACTTGAGAGCTTCAACTCCAATACCCTCAAAGGTATTTGGACGTGTTCTTGGCTTCCACACACCAGCACGGAAAATTTGGGTTTGGGTACCTTTTAACTGTCGTGCAGTTTCCATTACCTGTTCCTCTGTTTCAGCAGAACATGGTCCGGATATCAATAAAGGTCGGTCGGGTTTTAGTCCCCAAGCCGATAATGGGGCGATATTAATATTGTTCATTATTATTGATTTAGAGTCGTTTGTATCTTATTTGCTTTTTTTATCAATCGTTCAACAGCCTTTCCGTCATCCGCTTCAATACTGTCTTTTAATAATTTCATGTTTTCAATGTAAGTATCCATTACTTTAACCACATTCTCCTTATTTTGTTGGAAAACAGGTACCCACATCTCGGATGAACTGGCTGCAAGCCTCACCGTACTGTCGAATCCCCCACTGGCAAGGTTGAAAATACTCTGCGTATCTTTCTCTTTATCAAGAACCGTTAGAGCAAGGGCAAAGGATGTTAGATGAGATATATGTGATACATAGGCAGCATGGAGGTCGTGTTCCTTGGAATTCATGAATATCAATCTCATATTCATCGCCATAAACATCTTAGTTGCTGTCTCAAGAGCTTTCGGGTTAATATCGGCCATATCACAAATAATACCCACTTTTTTTCCAAATAAGCCTGTGAACGCTGCTTGGGGACCCGAAAATTCTGTTCCTGCCATAGGGTGAAAAGGAACATAATTAGCCCGGTTACGATGATTCTTTACCGAATTAATAATTTCCAACTTGGAGGATCCCATATCTGTAACAACCTGATGAGTACAGTAGTCCAGAATAGTGGGTAAAACATGCTTGATAGCATCAACCGGTATAGCCAGAACAATTATATCTGCCTGATTTATTCCGGAGTGCAGAGTCATTATCTCATCTACTAATCCCCTCTCCATAGCCACTTCACGGTGCTCCTTGTTTTTATCCACTCCAATGATGCGGTCGGAAAAACGCCTGGCTTTTAAATCAAGCGCAAGTGATCCCCCTATCAATCCTAATCCTATTATTGTAACAGTCATTTATCTAATGTATATATTCTAAAATTATTTTTCCTGATTTTCTCTTATCCTTTTTTCAGCTTTATCAATTACTTCGATCGGCTGACATAAACTGGCCCTGATATAATTGTTCCCATTGGAGCCAAAAATAAAGCCGGGGGCAATAAAAACCCTGGATCTTTGTAATATCTCCTCGGCGAAATCCTTTCCTGTCTTTTTTGCCTTAGGAATACGTGCCCAGATAAATAAACCAGTTTGATTAACATCATATTCGCAATTCAAAAAGTCAAATATTTTCCTGATTTTATCCCGCCTTAAACTGTAAATCTTATTTTGCTCCTGATGCCACGCCATATTAGCTTCCAAAGCCTTTGCAGCAGCCAGCTGAAGAGGCTTGAACATCCCGGAATCCATATTGCTTTTTACCCTCAATATATATTGTATAAACTCGGCTTTCGCAGCAGCCATGCCGATTCTCCAACCGGCCATATTGTGAGATTTGCTTAAGCTGTTAAGCTCAATCATTACATCCTTTGCACCATCAATAGCAAGAAGACTGGATGGATTATTGTTTAGAATAAAACTGTAAGGATTGTCGTTTATAATCAGAATGTTATGCTTGTGGGCAAAGTCAATGAGCTTGGTGAATAAATCAGGATTGCCAGGCTGTCCGGTAGGCATATTGGGATAATTAATCCACATTAACTTTGTCCCTTCCTTAAGCTCATTCTCTAAGGCATTAACATCAGGAATCCAATTGTTCTCCTCAAGCAGGGAGTATTCCTGAACTTTAGCACCAACCAGTTCACTCGCTGATCTGTAAGCAGGATAACCGGGATTAGGAACCAAAACAATATCCCCGGGGTTGAGAAAAGCCATGGAGATATGCATTATGCCTTCTTTGGAACCCATTAATGGCAATATCTCTGTCGATGGATCCAGTTTTATTCCATAACTCTTTGAATACCACGTGGCAAAAGCATTTCTGAGTTCGGGTATGCCTGTGTATGATTGATATCCATGATTGTTGGAATTTTGGGAATGATTGTTCAGCGTTTCAATAACTTCCTTTGATGGAGGTAAATCCGGACTACCAATACCAAGATTGATGACGTCCAGCCCTCTATCGTTCATCTCCCGGATTTCCTGGAGCTTTTTAGAGAAGTAATACTCCTCAACTCTCTCAATTCTTTTTGCAGGTTTTATATCAGCCATGTAAATTATATTTTTTTGCCTTTACAGTATTCCCCTAACCTATTTAAGTCAACCGTTAGAGGCCTGATTGCCTCGAATGATTGATTGTATCTTTCATAATCATTAAAAGTGAGATCAACCAGGAAATGATACCTGAACTCCTGTCCTAAAATTGGGATAGATTGAATCTTGGTGAGATTTAAATCATAAAAGGAAAAAATCGATAATACCTGGGATAAACTTCCTGTTTTATGGGGGACAGCAAATGATAAGGAGGATTTATTTGGATTCTCTTGTTGAAATTTTGGCTTCCCATTAGGTTTGTGTAAAACCAGAAATCTTGTGAAGTTCTTCTTATTCGTTTCAATCTCTTCTGCAAGAATTTCCAACCCGTATAATTCAGCAGCCATCCTCCCTGCAATAGCACCACCGGTAGATAAATCCTCATCCTTAACCTTCTTGGCACTAAGGGCAGTATCTTTAGATTCAATCAATTTAATATGAGGGTGCTGCTTGAAGAAT
>CAYXQX010000162.1:0-7730 GCA_964467485.1 uncultured Porphyromonadaceae bacterium
CAGCCCACAGAAGGATGTTCAAATCAGCTCAAATGTGGTTTCAAAAATTAGTACCGAACGGATGGGACAAATATCGTCTGCTGACATGAATACCAGTAATGTCCTTGGTTTTAAGGTATTATCTACGGAGAATGGAGTTATGGACATGGAAATGGAATTTGTAAAAATGGCACAAAGTATGGAAAGCTCGGAGGGACCAGGGGATATTGACTATTCCGCACTCATTGGTAAGAAGGCAAAATTCAAACTGGATGATCTTGGAAATACCAGTGATTTAAGAGGGTTTGATGAGCTACCTGATGTTACCAATATTAGTGGGGAAACTATTAACGGTGATATGTACAAAACTATAGCATCTCAAGTATTCTTCAAGCTACCCGATCACCCTGTTAAGTTAGGTGATAACTGGACCAATAAGGATAGCTCCGACATGCCGTATGGTGGTGGAAATTTAAAAACAGAATCTACAACCCTATACGTTGTTGTAGAAAAGCTTGAGGTAGATGGCAGGGATTGTGTAAAGCTTGATGTTACCGGCAAGGCTACAACTATAGGTGAGTTTCAACAAGGTGGTATGGATCTTAGTATGGACCGAACTGCAATTAGTACAGGTTATGTTATTTTTGCGATAAATGAAGGAATGTTTTTGTCGATGCAGATGGAATCAAAAACCAATGGGATTATTGATGTTCCTGTTGCCAGTATCCAGATAACTCAGAATATAGCGTCAAGTACAGCTATTGATGTGAAATTTAATTAGGCTACTGATTACCGGAGATGATTCTTGAAAAATATTTTAACTAAAATTAAATTTCTTAAGATGAAACGTATAATTGCTGTTTTTTCCTTCCTGCTCTTGCTTTGTTTTTCTTCTTTTTCGCAGGAGCCTTATTTTCTTACGCAGCCTGCTCTTTCGCCTGATGCTGGTGCTCTGGTGTTTAGTTTTGAGGGAGATTTGTGGAAAGCAGATATGGCTTCAGGAAATGCAATGCGACTTACTGCTATGCAGGGGTTTGAAACAGGAGCGAAATTTTCCCCGGATGGGAAATGGATCGCATTCACCGGTCGACAGAACGGCAATGCTGATGTTTATGTTATTTCCGCCAATGGTGGGGATATCAGACAGTTAACTTTCCATGCAGCTAATGATGAGGTGGAGAACTGGAGCTGGGACTCAAAAGAGATCCTGTTCAGAAGTTCCAGGTTCAATAGCTCAAGCGTATACAAGCTACCGGTGGATGGTGGAAATCCAATTAGATTATTTGATCATTATTTCAATGTTATTCATAATGTTGCAATTCAGCCTGTTTCAGGTGAGATTTTCTTCAACGACACATGGGAAAGCCTTCGAATGACATCCCGTAAAAGATATAGGGGAGAGTATGATCCTGATATACAGTCCTATAATCCCCAAACCGATGCTTTCAAGGTATATACCGAATGGAATGGAAAGGACATGTGGTCTACCATAGATATTAAGGGTACAGTTTATTATGCTTCGGATGAGTTCAATGGCCAGTATAATTTATATAAGCTGGAAAATGGTAAACCCAAGCAACTCACAAAATTTAAAACATCGATAAGTTATCCTAATGTAAGTTCAAATGGAAATCTTGTAGTTTTTGAGAAAGATTACCAGCTGTTTTCCTACAATCCGCAATCGGGCAATTCACGAAAGCTTGATATCAGTCTTATCCACAATTCCATCTTGCCCAGGGAGTTGTCGTTCAAGGTGGATGCGAAAATTTCAAATTTTGACGTTTCTCCGGATAACAAAAAGATCGCATTCGTTTCGCGAGGCGACATTTTTATTTCTGATATAAAAGGGAAGTTTATTAAAAAGATTGAGAGACCTGGTTCTTTTGAAGCTGCTCAGGAAGTTCATTGGATGAAAGACAATAAAACTGTTCTGTTTAATCAAACATGGAATGGTTATTTGAACTGGTACAAAATAAATGCCGACGGTTCGGGTGATATGGTGCAGATTACTAAAGATTTACGTAATAACCGTAGTTTGAAAGCAGGACCCAAATTGAGTAAAGGAGCCTTCCTTAGCGGAAGAGATCAAATCAGGATAATAGATTTTGAAAACTTCAAAACGGACCTTCTTGTTGAAGATGAGTTCTGGGGTTTTCAAAACAGTATGCCTGATTTTTCACCTGATGGAAAGTGGCTGTGTTATTCGGCAAAAAGGGATTTCGAAGATGATATATTTGTCGTAAATCTGGAATCGAAGAAAATTACAAATCTCACTAAAACAGGAGTTTCAGAGTCAGGCCCGGTTTGGAGTAAGAATGGGAAATATATCTATTTGGTAACTAATCAGCTTAGGCCTTCCTTTCCACATGGGGCAGGCGAAGTGCATCTTTTCAGAATGGGCCTCGACCGCTTTGACAAGGATTATCGTATGGATAAATTTGATAGTCTGTTCAGTGCAGATACCAGTAAAAAGGCTAAGGAAGCTGAGATTAGCATATCTATTAATACTGATCGAACCTGGGAGCGTATGGAGAGGATCAGCCCTTCATTTGGATCACAGGGGACAGCAACACTAGTTACAAAAGGGGATAAAGTAAGTGTTCTGTATTCCTCCAATCATGATAAAGGAGCCAGGGAATTATGGAAAACGGTTCTTGAGCCTTTCGAGAAAGTAAAAACAGAAAAAATTGCCGGTGTAAAAGGAGGAGCCACGCTGGTTGTCAATAAAGATAAGGTTTATGCATTATCAGGGGGAAACCTTTTTACCGTTAATCTGGATTCAAAAAAGGCTACTAAGATCAATATCTCTTATTCTTTTACGAGAAATCTTCAGGAGGAATTCAATCAAATGTTTTACCAGACCTGGTCGAATGTTGAGGAGAATTTCTATCACGAGGAGCTGCATGGTGAAGACTGGGGTGCCCACAAAAAGTATTATGAGCAGTTTTTGCCCCACCTGAATAACAGGGGTGATTTGAGAAGACTTCTGAATGATCTGCTTGGTGAGATGAACTCTTCACACATGGGATTCAACACAAGAGGTGATGAGGAGAAGAGCCAGGTTCGATATGTTACCCTCGAGACAGGTATTTTATATCAGGATGATATTCCTTTTGTTGTGGATCGCATTGTTACCAGGGGACCATCGGATAAGAAGGATATTGATATCCGGCAGGGTGATGAGTTAATCGCAGTTAATGGGGAAAAAATAAATCCTGATTTACCCAGAGATTATTACTTCTATCGTCCGGCTATGGAAGCGGAAATGGTTCTCACCTTTAAGCGCAGTGGCAAAGAAAATAAGGTGAAAATTCATCCTTCAGGATCTATAAGTGGTCAAATATATGATGAGTGGATTGACAATAACCGCAAGTTGGTCAATGAGTTAAGTGATAATAAAATTGCTTATGCACATATGAAAAATATGGGAACCGGTGAGTTGAACAAATTTATGATGACGATGACAAGAGAGCTGAAGGGCAAGGAGGGGCTGATTCTGGATATTAGATATAACACAGGAGGAAATGTACATGATGATGTGCTTCGTTTCTTGCAGCAAAAAACTTACTTACAGTGGAAATCCCGAGGAGGCACCTTGTCTAATCAATCTAATTTTGGACCATCAGATGTTCCAATTGTACTTTTGATCAATGAGCAATCGCTTAGCGATGCGGAAATGACAGCGGCTGGATTTAAATCACTTAATCTGGGGACAATTATTGGCGCAGAAACCTACAGATGGATTATCTTTACAAGCGCAATGGGATTAGTTGACGGCTCATCTCATCGAATGCCCGGTTGGGGTTGCTATACCTTGGATGGTAAAAACCTGGAAAAGAATGGTGTATCCCCGGATATTCTAGTTAAACAAAGCTTCGTTGATCGATTGAAGGGAGACGACCCCCAGATCAGAAGAGCAGTAAATCATATTATTGAAAGCAAGTAAAAATCTCAAACATGGAAATTACCAGAACATTCGACCTGCTCGACAGGTTCATCACGAAGTTTAATCGTGATAATGTACTAAATAGTAAGCAAAAAGGTAAGTGGAAGGGATATAGTGCCGAAGAGTACAATGTTTTGTCCCACAATTTCTCTTATGGCTTGATGGCTATGGGGCTAAAGAAGGGGGATAAAATTGCTACCGTTTCCCAAAACCGTCCCGAATGGAATTTTGTGGATATGGGTATGGCCATGTTGGGTGTAGTTCATGTGCCTGTGTTTACATCACTCAATGTGGAAGAATACAAACACATATTTGGGCATTCTGATGCCAAAGTTGTTATTGTATCTGACAAAAGCCTCCTGAAGAAGATTACGCTGGCTATTGAGGGAAATACCATGATTGAAAAGCTGTATACTTTTGATGATATTCCGGATACTCCCAACTGGATGGAGATTGTTGAGAAGGGAAAAGAAAGCAGGGAGGAGTTTGCTGCTTCACTGGAAAAGGTCAAGGAAGGAATAAGAGAGACTGATTTTGCAACCCTCATTTATACATCCGGAACAACTGGAGTATCAAAAGGGGTGATGCTCTCACACCAGAATCTTGTGCAGAATTTTCTTGAGGCCGCCAAGGTTTTTGATCTGAATGAGAAGGATAATTATCTGAGTATTCTCCCACTCTGCCATGTGGGAGGGCGGCTCGGTAATTACCAAACCCAGTATAGTGGCAGCAGTATTTATTATGCCGAAAGTATGGGAACCATTGCTGCTAACATGAAAGAGATCAATGCTGATGGCTTTGATACCGTACCTCGAATCCTGGAGAAAATTTTTGATAATGTTTATGCTAAAGGGAAAAATCTGCCGGGCATAAAAAAGAAGATATATTATTGGGCTGTAAATCTTGGCCTTAAATATAAACTGGATTCGGAAAGCAGCTGGCTGTTTAAGAAGAAGCATGCTTTTGCCGATAAAATGATCTATAGTAAATGGCGAGAAGCTCTGGGAGGGAGGCTCAGGTTGGCAGGATGTGGGGGAGCAGCTCTTCAACCCCGGCTGGAAAGGGTTTTCTGGGCAGCTGGAATCAAGATAATCAATATGTATGGCCTAACCGAAACTTCTCCTATTATAACCATCAACCGTCAGGAGGAACCACTGGTCAAGCTTGGCTCGGTAGGTGTATTGATTGATGGCGTGGATCTTAAGATTGCCGATGATGGTGAGATCCTTACTAAAGGACATAATGTGATGTTAGGCTATTATAAAAATCCGGAGTTGACAAAAGAGGTGCTTGATGAAGATGGATGGTTTCATACCGGTGATATTGGATCACTGGAGGATGGGAAATTCCTGATGGTTACCGATAGAAAAAAGGAGATATTCAAGCTTTCTAATGGGAAATATATTGCCCCTCAAGTCATTGAGGGAAAGCTGAAAGAATCGGCATTTATTGACCAGTCAATGGTTATTGGTGAGCAGGAAAAGTATCCGGGAGCACTGATCTCTCCGGATTTCTCATATCTGGCAAGCTGGTGTAAAAATCATGAACTCGATTTTAAAGATTATTCTGATATGATAAATCTGCCCCAGGTTCTCGGGGTTTTCAGGGAGGAAATTAAAAAACTGAACAAAATGCTGAGTCACCCCGAGAAGATAAGTAAATATAAACTGGTTCCTCATGTGTGGGGCCCTGATACAGGAGAGCTTTCCCCAACTTTAAAATTAAGACGTAAATTTGTTTTCGTTAAATATCAGGATGATATATCTGAAATATTTATGCGTAAGCGGGGTTGAACCTAAAGTAGCTGAGAATGCAAATAATCCCAGTTGATAATAAGCAAGGAGGCAAGGATTTTCTTGCTGTTCCTAAGATCCTTTACCGCAACGATCCTGTGTGGGTGTGTCCTTTAGATCAGGATATAAAAAGAATATTTAATCCTGATGAAAACACCTATTTCAAACATGGTGAGGCTTGTAGATGGATATTAAAAGATGATGATGGGAAATTGATCGGCAGGATAGCTGCCTTTATTGATTACAAATCATCAGCATTACAGGATCAAGCAACCGGAGGTGTGGGCTTTTTTGAATGCGTCAATGATCAGGATACTGCTAATGAGCTTTTCAACACTTCTGTTGTCTGGTTGAAGGGAAAAGGAATGGAGGCTATGGATGGGCCTGTTAATTTTGGCGAGACTGACAGTTACTGGGGCCTACTGGTGGATGGTTTTACACATCCATCATATGAAATTGCCTATAACCCACCCTATTATCAAGATCTTTTTGAGTCGTACGGATTTAAAATATATTACAAGCAGGAAGGTTTTCATCTGGATCTATCCAGGGAATTTCCTCCCCGATTCATGAAAATTGCCGAATGGGTGGCAAAAAAGCCCGAGTACAGCTTCAGGCATTTCACCTGGAAGGAACAGGAGAAATTTGTGAAGGATTTTACGGAGGTGTTTAATATTGCATGGGCTTCCTTCAAAGAGAATTTTGAGCCGCTGGAACCGGAATATATCCAGAAAACAATACAAAAAGCAAAGGCTATCATAGATGAGGAATTTATCTGGTTCGCTTATCGCGACGGAAAGCCAATAGCTATCTATCTGATGTATCCTGATGTTAATATGGTCTCAAAGCATCTTAACGGAAAGCTCCATCTTTTAAACAAACTGAAGTTTTTCTACTTGCTGAAAAGGAAAACCATTACCAGGACCAGAGGGGTGCTGATGGGTGTTGTGCCGAAATATCAAGGACTGGGCATCGAATCAGCAATAATTTGGAATCTGGTGGAAGTGTTTAAGAAAAAGCCACATTATAAAGAGATAGAGTTTTCCTGGGTGGGTGATTTTAATCCAAAAATGAGAAAGATTTTTATTTCTGTCGGAAGTGTTTCGGCAAAACATTATATAACGTACAGGTATCTTTTTGATAGAGAGGCAAGCTATAAAAGATACCCAATCCCGGAAGAAAAAAAATAAGACATGAAATACGATGTGATAGTTATTGGAGCTGGTTTAGGCGGTCTTACTGCCGGAGCTAAACTGGCCAGATCAGGAAAAAAAGTATTGTTGCTGGAACAGCACGACAGGCCGGGCGGATATGCAACAACCTTCAAAAGAAAAGGCTTTACAATGGAGGTGGGCTTGCACGAAATGGATGGTCTTCATGCAAGCGATATGAAATCCAGAATATTCAAGGATCTGGGAGTAAGTGAAAAGGTTGAGTTCCTAAAGGTGCCCGAGTTTTACCGCTTTTATAATGGTCGACAGGATGTTATCGTTTCTCATGATCCTGATGAAGTAGCTGAGAATCTCATCAGGATATTTCCTGATGAGGAGAAGGGCATTCGGGAATATTTCTACCGGATGATGAATATCAGGAAGATACTGAAAGAGACCGGTGGCGATCCGGGAAAATCACTCGGTGAATATATGGATGAGATTATTAATAATGATGATTTAAAGCTTATCCTTCTGGGTAACCTGGGCTATTTCCATGACGATCCATACAGCCTTTCGCTGAGTTATTATTCTATGGCCCAATCAAGTTATTACCAGGGTGGAGGAAACTTTATTAAAGGTGGATCACAGGTGCTCTCAGATTATTTTGTAGAGGCCATAGAGGCCGCAGGTGGGGAAGTGCTATTAAACACTCTTGTCACCGAGATACTGGTTGAGGATGGGAAGGCATGCGGAGTTGCCTATATTGGGGAAAAGAACTCAACAGTGAAAAGGGCTATGGCTGAGCGAGTAGTTGCTAATGCATCTGTACCTCTGGTTGCAGAAACGCTATTACCTGAA
>CAYXQX010000163.1:0-7723 GCA_964467485.1 uncultured Porphyromonadaceae bacterium
AGTTCGGGAAACCTTTGAGATACCAGCAGGCCTGAGGGATGGAATAAATTATATTGATGATAATACGGTGGGCCTTGTAATTTATGCCCCAGAGAAAGATTCTATTCATGTAATCGGGGATTTTAATGAATGGGAAGTATCAGAAGAATATAACATGAATAATTCTCCTGATGGTAAGCGTTTCTGGCTTCAGATTGAAAACCTTGAGGCAGGCAAAGAATATTTATTTCAATATCTGGTGGATGGTACCCTGCAGATTGCAGATCCGTACACAGAAAAAACATCAGATTATAACGATCAGTTTATATCAGAAGAAGTTTATCCTGATCTTTTAGAGTATCCAAGTGCCGTAGCTGACGGTATTGTTTCCATAATCCAAACAGCTCAAGTTCCATATGATTGGCAGGTTGAAGACTTTGAAAGACCTGATAAAACAAATATGGTTATATATGAACTTCTGGTAAGAGATTTTACTGATTGTCATACTTTTAATTGTATGTTGGATACTCTTGAGTACTTTGAAAAACTGGGTGTCAATGCAATTGAATTGATGCCGGTTTCTGAGTTTGATGGAAATGTTAGTTGGGGTTATAATCCATCATTATACTTCGCTCCGGATAAATTTTATGGTCCAAAAGATACTTTTAAAGCCTTTATTGATGCTTGTCATGAGAGGGGAATTGCAGTTATTATGGATCTTGTATTGAATCATTCTTATGGTAAGAACCCCATGGTGAGATTGTATTGGGATGAGGAAAATAACCGCCCAGCCATAAATAACCCTTGGTTTAATACTGTATCACCTAATCCGGTTTTTTCCTGGGGCTATGATTTTGATCACGAAAGCGAAGCAACTATGGCATTTGTCGATAGTGTTAACCGTTTTTGGATGCAGGAATATAAGATTGATGGATTTAGATTTGATTTTACAAAGGGTTTCACCAATAATCCTGGTGATGGTGGGGGTAATGATCCATCCAGAATAGCTATCCTAAAAAGGATGGCAGACAGGATTTGGGAGCTTGATCCAGAAACATACATAATTCTTGAACACTTTTCCGGTCATGAAGAGGAGTTGGAGTTAACAGATTATGGGATGCTATATTGGGGTAATATTAACTACACATACAAAAAAGCTACTGCAGGTTGGTTTCTCTCAGGTGATGATACAAATTTAGCAAGGGCATCATATAAGTACCATGGGTACACACAGCCAAACCTTGTCTCATATATGGAAAGTCATGATGAGGAAAGGTTGATGTATGAAACCTCTGTTTGGGGTAATACCAAGAACCCTGATTATAATCTTAAGGATACCACGAATGGTCTGAAAAGGATGGAACTTTCTGCAAACTTCTTTATCCCGATTCCGGGCCCAAAAATGATATGGATGTTTGGAGAACTGGGGTATGACTATTCCATCAATTATAATGGGAGAGTTGGTCGTAAGCCGATCAGATGGGATTATTACGATGACCCCCGAAGGCAGAGGCTTTATAAAATCTATAGTGCTTTAAATCATTTAAAGTCGGATTACGAGGTGTTTAGAACTACAGACTTTTACGTTTCATTGAAAGATACCATAAAAAACATCCAACTGAATCACTCCGAAATGAATGTGAGTATTTTGGGGAATTATGGTGTTTGGCCAAGTACAACTTCGGGAACCTCCAACTTTCAGCATTCCGGCTGGTGGTATGAGTATTGGACTGGTGATTCTCTCTATGTGGAAAATCGTTTTGATTCCATGACTCTTCAGCAAGGTGAGTATCGTTTGTATACTGATCTTAAACTGGACCCTCCTGATATATCCACTGGCATCAATAATATACTTCTATCAGACAACAACGATCTGTATCTTAAGGTGTACCCCAATCCTGTGGAGGACAGACTTAAGGTGGTGTGGAATAACTCCGGATCAATGAAAGATGTTGAATTAAGTGTCTTGGATTTGTCGGGAAGAGTAGTTCATGAAGATTATGTAAAGTACTGGGACAAAGGACGAATTGAGCAAGTAAATACATCAATTTTAGATCCCGGGATCTATATATTAAGAGTTGTTTCTGAAGGGGGAGTTGGGGTTGTTAAATTTCTTAAATAACTCTTTTTGATAGACTTGGCGGGATTGCGATTGCCTATCTAAGTTAGTAGATTGTCAGGAAGTTATAGCTGTTAAAAAAAGGATGGGAGTGGTATTAGGGACTATAAATGGATTAATGAATCTGATTGATTAGCCTTTTATCAATTTATCTTGTGTTTAGGTGGATTATTCCATTCGCTCACATAAATATTATCAGGTTCATTGTATCTCTGGTAGAGTTCAAGAAGGTGAAAACTTAAATCAAAGATATTTTTCATTTCTGAAATGTCTATGGACTCGATATTATCTTTAAGCTGTTCAGAATTTCCCAATATTTCTAGAAGAATATCCTCATCAAAAGATTCTTCTTTCATTTTTATGATCGGTGAGAACTGAGAGATCATTTGGAAAATGGTAGTCCATGGAATATACTTGATTTCTCCTTTCTCAAAGGACATAATCATCAGGCAGTAATTGTGGAAAATTCTCTGTTGGAATCTGTGAAAACCTGGAAGGTCAATTTTTACAACTTTAGATTTTGCGTTTTTCATGTACTCCGGAACTCCGAAGTTTGCTTTGCATGCTTTTGGTTCATTCATAATTTCTAAGATTTGATTAGTTTACATACCTCCTTCATAAAAAATATTACCGGCAAGAAGGTTTTCTTACCGGTAAGGGATTTTAAGATACAAGATACAAGATGCAAGACTCAAGATTGAGGACTGAGAACTGTCCTTTTATAGTACTATTACATTTAGAGACAAAATCTTATCAGTCGAAATTGACTTTTTTTCAACAAAGCTTGTAAGTACCAGGTAATCAGGAAGAAAAATTTAATCAAAAAAACTGTGTTTTGAGAGAAGGACTTCGGCAAACCTTCAGAAATTCACATCGAGCATTCCCATAAAAAAACCGGACTAAGCCGGTTTGTGAAAACTACAAAGTAAGCTATGATAAGGTTTCTTGCTTATGGCTTACCGAATTTGTTTATAAGGTTATTAACTATATCCCGTGCAGTTTCAGCATCGATACCGGCTTTGGCTGCATGTTTTTCAATATCCGGTGTCTGGCCAGCATTAATTTCCGGGAGGATCAAGCTCATAAAAACATTCAAATTGTCTACAATTGCCTTGTCTTCAGGCTTAGTATCGACATTGAAAAGCTGATCATATTCATTAAGAAGAATTTCTTTCTTCAAAATCTTTTTTGCAGTGATGAGCATCGACATATTTACCCTTATATCAGGTTCGATTGAAAACTTGTAAGCGTATTTATTGATGGCTTGAACTAAAGCCTGAAATCCTCTATCAGTATTTGCTGAAATCAAAACAGTTTCTTTGTTCTCATCATAATAAATGATGGCGAAATGAGGGTGTTCGTCCCATCCTTTCAGTGATAAGCGGTAAACCCCATGACTAAACTCTGAAGTAAAGCTCTTGTTTAACACTGGGGTATCAAATTTATCTACAGGGTATTCTGCATAAACTTGTACTATCTGGTCCTTTTTGTGGGCCGTAAACGGATAATTTGCACCTGATAATAGCATCATGTAAGGTAAAGGATTCTTTTCAAGGTCTTGGATAATATCTTCTTCCGATTCAATTGTAGGGTCAAGTTCAGTAGCAAAAAAGAAGATGTCATCCAGTTCGAAACTTTTATAAGCAACTATTGGTCCATAGGTTTGCCAACAGGCTCCGTTATAGGTAATCAGGTTGAAAAAGAGGGATGTTGACTGTGTTTTTATGGTCTCTGATGTTCCCGGGGAGTACAGGGTGAATTTCTCACCAGTAAGAATATCTTCCATGATGTAGAAATCCTTTGTAGGGTTTTCAATTATAATGCTGAAGCAAAACCGCCAGGGCTGTGTGGCTTGGCCCTCCAGAAAGTCCATTTCCGGTTTACTGAATTTCCTTATTTCAGTGTGAGTGATAATTTTCCGAATCAGACCACCAGACTGGAAAATTTTATGTGCCAAATACTGAGCCTTCAGCCTATTGATCCATTCCTTCTCAAACTCTTTTGTTACATGATTGTATGTAGAAAAAGATACAGTCATGGGGTGATCAAGTTTGTATACAGTGGCAGCATAGTAAAGGAGAAACTCATCTATTACATTCTTTGAAATACTGCTGATTTTCTCACAAGTTGTTCTAAGTGTTTCAAATTCAATCATCCCATATCAGGTTTATATCCAATTTTAAAGTTAACAATTATGCGCCAGAGTTTTTTTGCAAAACATACTTTGGAGAGTAAACCATAAGTTTCAAATAATCTGGTTCAGCGATAATGAAATCCAAATCATGATTTGTCTCTACGATGTGGCCCATGAACATGATGTAGAGCCAGATCATAATCTGGCTAAACCAAAATGGTTAAAAAAAAGAGGCTATGTGCGTGATTGCTCATAACCTCTTGATATTCAGGTGAACCTGGAGGGATTGCGTTCGTGTATGTAACACTGCAAATAATCAGGCAATTATGGCTGTTATAAAAAAGTAGGGGGCGGTATTGTGGACTACAAAATTGTCCTCTCCTTAGAAATTATCCACTTTTTCAAATTAGTAGATCACGATTTATGATTATCACTTTTGGCTGGATAGGATGCATTTTCTTAAAAATTATTAGTATTAGAGCAATTTGTTAAGTTCAGCCTGATCAAATCCTAATAGTGAACTGCTGGAAATTGCAGATTATTTGGTTCCAGAAGATGAAGATTAATTCTTTATTTCGATACAGAAAGTGGAGTAATCACGTAAATAGCAGTAGAAGAGGGAATTAAGTAAGTTGATCTGCAAGAGAGGTACAAATGAGGTACATTGGTATGGTCTGGAAGCATGCATATTTGATGGCCGTTCATTAATATTTCACAGGGGGCCAAGGTGGTGAAAGGGAAAATTAAAAGGAGCTTGAAAGTATGGCTTTTGCCTGTTAATCAGAGGGTCCATGGTTCGAGTCCATGATGAAGCGCACAGCAGACAAGCCGTTCAGAGGATCAAACTTTTGAGCGGCTTTTTATTTGCACACAATTTGCATAACAAATGGGGGTTATAACTTATAAGATGTTATCTTCTTGGGGAAACCTTGCAAAATAATTAGATATTTTTGCCCTGTTTGTCATCAGCACATTCCGGCTTAGTAATAGGTTAATGTTAAATTATGATTTAGTCATTTAATAGGAGTTTTACTTATTTCAAAATCCGTCCCCTTTTTCTACAAAGAAAAAAGTCGTAACTTGCTAATCCCTGGCACATGAGTCTTATACACGTTTAATTGAAGCCCGAGCTGGTTGTTAACCAGCTTACCATACAATTCTCAAGTATGGAATGTTTAGAATTAGTAGTTCAGAGAGTTAAGTTTCGTTATCATGAAAAAGAGATACAGCCTTGTTCTAGTTCTTTCTTGCATTATTAATATCGGATTGATTCCAAGAATAAACTGTCAAAACCAAAGCACAGTGGTTGGTGGTGTGATTACCGCTGAGATAACTTTAAACATTAATCAAATTGATGTTATTCGGGTAGCTTGGAATGAAAGCAATGTTTATGCTTTATTAGGTCCGGATCCTTATAACACTACAGCTATTGAGTATCTAGATCCGTATGGACAGCCGATCATGAATACCATGGGAGCTATAGGCAGTGAGGTTGATTTACCTGGAGGCCAAGTAAGTCATTTCATTATTATTTGGAATGCCGACCATATTTTTGCACTATTAGGACCTGTGGGTGGGATAACAACCGCCATTGAGTATTTAGATCCCATGGGCCAGTCTATAAAAAAAACCCGGGGAGTAATCAACAGCAAGGTTAATCTTTCAGAGGGATGGTGGGGGCATACTCGGGTGGTCTGGACTGATGACCATGTCTACTCACTTGCCGGGCCGGTTGGAGGTATTACCAGTTCCAGTGAGTACTTGGATCCGAGTGGAATTCCAATTAGTAATACAATGGGAGTTATCACCAGTGAAATTTTTCTTGCTGACCAGGTAGTTTCCTTTACCAGAGTAGCCTGGAATTCCGATCATGTTTATGCACTGATTGGACCTCATGGAGCTATTACTAGTTCAAAAGAATACATGGATCCCCTTGGTTTTTCTATTCCAGGAGTCAATGGAATTATCAACAGTTGGGTGAATTTGCCTGGTAGTAATTTTGAACCCACCAGAATTGCGTGGAATGATGATCATGTCTTTGCTCTTGCTGGACCTGTTGGTGGGGTGACCAGTTCGGTTGAATATTTGGATCCTTCCGGTCAACCTATTCCCAGCATTCGGGGAGTTGTAAATAGTGAGGTTGAACTGCCAGCCGGTGGAATTGAGTTCACTAGAGTAGCTTGGAACGATAAACATATTTTTGCCCTGGCAGGACCCGTTGGTGGTATTACTAGCTCAATTGAGTTCCTTGATCCTGGGGGATTATCCATTGTGAATACCAGGGGAATAATAAATTCCAGGGTAAATTTAGTTGGTAAAAATGAACGAATTTTGGTCACCTGGAATGATGACCATATTTGGGCAATAAACGGACCTGTGGCTGGAGTGACATCCGCAATGGAATACCTTGATACAGATGGACAATCCATTACCAATACCCGGGGAGTTGTTACCAGGGAAACCAATCTATTAGGGGGCGATACTGAGGACATTAGAGTCGCATGGACCGATTCTCGCGTTTATGGATTAACAGGCCCTTCAGGGGGGATTGTTAGTACAACAGAGTTTCTTGATCCTCAGGGACTACCTTTGGAAAATATCGAGGGTATTGCGTATGGTAATCCGGTTGACCAAATAAACCTTGCCTGGAACGATGATCATGTTTATGCTATTACCGGACCGACGGGCGGAGTCACTACCACGATAGAATATTTTGATCCCGAAGGCCTGCCGTTTACCAAGACCAGAGGAATAATTACCAGTGAAGTTTGGTGGGGAGGAGGATTTATGGTAGCCCCAGTGGGTAGAACTGATGAGAAAATATTTGCGTTAATGGGACCAGATTTGAATGGACAAACCTGGACAATTGAATATCTCGACCCGCATAAACAATCCATAGCAACTAATGGCAATAATATACAATCCTTTGTGCAGTACACGGCTCCTTTTCGCTGGATGAGTGGGGCTGGTTTAGTGGGTAATCCAAGCGTGGATGTGTTTTTGGTGGACGCTCCATTAGGCTCAGTGAAAGTATCATCGACTCCAGGTTACGATGAAGCAACGATGGTGGGAGGCTCTGAATCAATTTTCCTAATAGGTAATCCTACTATGACGATCATGGAAAAAAAGGATCTTTCGGGATTTGGATCTATGATTTTGCTCGAATCTCCGACGACAGGTTTGGTTGAAAGCTTAGCTGCACAATCCGATAGATTATCTCTGCAATGCCTTCCTAATCCTTTCAGTGTATACACCTCAATCGGATATGTTTTGCCAGAGGATAATTGGATTGAATTGAGTATCTATAATATTCAGGGGCAACGAGTAAGAACACTGGTGAACAGGGAAGAGGTTGCTGGGTATTATACTATTGCATGGTATGGACAAGATCAACAAGGGGGAGATCTTCCTGGTGGGGTATACTATATTCATCTTAGAGCTTTCCATCAAGGAGTTGTTTCAAAAAAGATTGTCTTGGTAAAATAGCTATT
>CAYXQX010000164.1:0-7698 GCA_964467485.1 uncultured Porphyromonadaceae bacterium
CTTTCTATAAAGAGCTAACGGAGTTAAACAAACGCTATCATACACCCAACATGGAGATTCTGGCTGAGAGTGGCATGAAGTTCACACAGGCTTATGCTTGTGCTGTCTGCTCTCCCACCCGAATTAGCCTGATGACAGGCATGAATTCGGCAAGGCATATGGTAACAAACTGGACCCTTAGAAAAGATAAGTCACCGGATTGGAAAAACGCTAAAGTTACTTCTCCCGACTGGAATCTAAATGGGATTTGTGCTGTGGCCGGCATTGAGAGAACAAAGCATGTTATCACACTTCCTATGTTACTTAGAAACGCTGGATATACGACTATTCATGTTGGCAAAGCACATTTTGGTGCCAAAGGAACTCCAGGCGAAAATCCACTGAATCTTGGTTTCGATGTTAATATTGCCGGTCATGCTGCAGGAGGACCGGGGAGCTATTACGGTAAAAATAATTTCAGTGCCGAGTTTCGTAATGGTGATAGAATATGGGATATCCCGGGCCTGGAAAAATATCATGGGACAGACATCTATCTGACAGAAGCGTTAACTATTGAAGCAAACAGGGTGATGGATAGTGCAGTGTCACTTGATAAACCATTCTATTTGTATATGTCGCACTATGCCATTCATGCACCATGGGAAAAAGACTTCCGCTTTTTCGACAAGTACAAGGAAAAGGGGCTCAATGATTTTAGAGCCACATATGCCTCAATGGTGGAAAGCATGGATAAATCACTCGGAGATATAATGCAAAACATCAGGAAAAATGAGATCGAGGATAACACAATCATAGTATTTATGTCGGACAATGGGCAGCCATCAAATACCGATCGCAACCTGCCCCTTCGGGGACATAAGCTTACGCCATATGAAGGAGGGATCAGGGTACCCATGATTGTGCACTGGCCGGGTGTATGCGAGACCAGGTCTGAAAACAGTCATTATTTGATTATTGAGGATATATTCCCTAGTTTTCTTGAGATGGCAGGAGTAGAAGAATATGAACAGATTGGGGGGATCATCGATGGCAAGAGCTTTGTTCCATTCCTGAAAGGGGAAGAGCCAATCAATCAGGAAAGACCTATCTTCTGGCATTACCCCAATACATACGACCAGCCTCCCTATTCCGTTGTTCGAAAAGGCGATTGGAAACTCATCTACCAGCATGCTGATAAAAAATTAGAACTTTACAACATTCTAAATGACATATCAGAAAAGAATAATGTGGCTGAAAATGAACCAGGTAAACTAAAGGAACTCGCAAAGGAATTATCAAACTTCCTGAGAGAAACCGGAGCTTTGATGCCCTTAGATAATATTACTGGAAAAACTATTCCATTACCAGATGAAGTGTAGGGCAGGAAAGAATAAAGAATAAAAATTAAAGAAAAAACCATATCAGCCTATCATGGAAAGATCAGAAAAATGCATTGCTAAACTGGATAGAATGAATAAGGCTATAAAACACCAAGAACCTGATCGCGTACCAATTAGCGACTTCTTCTGGGGAGGCTTTGAAAAAAGATGGAGAAAAGAGCTGAGCCTGCCTGATGATGCCAGCCCCTTTCATTATTATGACCTGGACTGGTTTGTCACGCTACCAAATATGGATCCAATAATCCAGGATTTTGAAATCATTAAGGAAGATGAAAAAGAGGTAGTTGTGAAAACCGGCTTCCGAGCTACTCTACGGAAGAAATTTGATGCCCCTATGCCCGAATTCTCAGGCTGGGATATCGACTGCATTGAAAAACTGGAAACCTTTGAATTTGATGATGCCAATGACAAAAGGCGATTTTTTGAGGCCGGCGACAATGAGATATCAGGAGTAGGAGATACATTTGAGCCTAACACCCCCGCATGGATTGAAACAGTTAAAAAATGGAGACCTGATTTCCCGGTTTACGGAAGTGTAATTGAATGCTCCGAATGCCTGACCAGACTTACCGGCCAACAGAATGCCTTCCTTTGGATGGGTATGGACCCCGACAGAATGGGGGCTGCCATTAATCGAATTGGACAGTTTTACCTTGATCTATGTAAAGCAGAGCTGGAGGCAGGTAAAGGATTATTGGATGGATTTGTAATTTGGGGCGATATAGCGTATCAGAAAAGCCTTTTCTTCCATCCCGACTACTGGAGGAAATATTTTAAGCCATGGGTTAAAGCAATGGTTGATGAGTGTAAAAAGTACAACCTGCCTGTCATTTATCATGGCTGCGGCAATGTGAATTTGATTTTTGAAGATTTTATTGAGATTGGTATTGATGCATACAACCCTCTTGAAGTAAAAGCAGATATGGATGCCTTCAAGCTGAAACAAAAATATGGCAACAGCATGACTTATTGCGGTAATGGCAACATGCAAGTTTGGGAATCAGGAGATGAAAATTTCATAAAAAAAGATGTGCTGAGAGTATTAAGAGCAGCTGAAAATGGAGGATTAATATTTCAATCCGACCACTCGGTTACAGAGCATGTATCCGGTAAAACATATGATTTCATTGTAGCTTTGCTTAGAAAATACGGGAAGTACCCTTTGGATTTATCTGAATTAGAAAGGGAGATTAATTGAATTTAAGAATATCCAGATGAAACGTTTCGGAAGTGTAATTGAAGTCAAGCCTGAAAAGCTGGAAGAATATAAGGCGCTCCATGCTGACGTTTGGCCGGAAGTATTGGATATGATCAGAAGGTGAATGGTGGGCAGATATGGAAGAGGTATTTCACCACGAATAGCTTTATTTTTGAGGAAAAGACTAACATCTTATTGAAATAAAAAACCGCCCCAAAATATCGAGGCGATTCCTGCTTAGTAGTAGTAGTGCACTGTCGGTCTAACCGAAAAGTACGAGTCAAAACAGGTAATTGAATTCTCACGACCAAATCAATGAAATACACAAATAATATTTTTTTCCAATCAAAAAAGTGTCGTAAATCGGCAAAATATTAAACAACTTTATCTTTTGAATTATTTACCTATACATCTGAAAATGAAAAATCCTATCTGCAAATATATTTGTCTTTTTTTTATTCTCCTAACCATCGGATGTTCCGATTCATCAAGGAATAATAAGAAAGGCAATGAAAATATTGATACAGGAAGAAACTTGCCAAACATCCTTTGGATAGTTAGCGAGGACAACAGCCCCTTCCTTGGATGTTACGGAGACAGTTTAGCCAACAGTCCAAATCTTGACAAGCTTGCCTCTGAAGGATTTTTGTATACCCATGCCTATGCTAATGCCCCCGTTTGTGCACCTGCTCGAAACACTATTATATCAGGAGTATATGCCTGCTCAAACGGAAATGAGCATATGAGAAGCGGATATCCTCTCTCCGGGAAAGTGAGAATGTTCCCAAAATACCTCAGAGAGGCCGGTTACTACTGCACCAACAATTCAAAAGAAGACTACAACACAATAAAACAAGATGCTGTTTGGGATGAATCAAGCTCTAAGGCACATTACAGAAACAGAAAACCGGGACAGCCTTTTTTTCACATTAAAAATATTGGAATAAGCCATGAGAGTTCAATTCATAAATCCATCCCAACAAATGAATTAACACATCGTCCCGAAGACATGATTCTCCCTCCCTACCATCCTGATACTGAAGAGATGCGCCATGATTGGGCTCAGTATTATGATAAGATATCTGCAATGGACGAAGCTGTGGGCAAAATCTTGAAAGAGTTGAATGATGATGGCTTGCAGGAGAGTACTATTGTTTTTTATTATGGCGACCATGGAGGTGTATTGGGGAGAAGCAAAAGGTATGTATATGAGTCAGGAACACATATTCCATTTATTGTCAGAATCCCGGAAGAATACAAATATATTTATCCTGATGTAAAACCAGGGAATCAATTAAACAGACTAATTAGTTTTGTCGATCTGGCCCCAACAATTCTAAGCATTGCCGGTATACCAATCCCCGATTATATGCAGGGTAAGGCATTCCTAGGACAGCAAATAACTGAGGATCCGGAGTATGCATTTATGTTCAGAGGAAGAATGGATGAGTGGTATGATATGTGCCGATCAGTTAGGGACCATAAGTATAGATATATAAAAAATTATATGCCTTACAGGATATATGGGCAGAGGGTTGCTTATTTATGGAGGGCACCCTCAATGCCATCATGGGAGAAAGCCTACCTTGATGGGGATTGCAATGAAACACAAAGCATCTTTTGGAATACCAAACCGCCTGAAGAACTGTATGATACTGAAAATGATCCATGGGAAGTAAACAACCTGGCTGAAAATCCTGATTTTAAAAAAGTATTAAATCGCATGAGGAGGGTTAACACCAGGTGGATGACCGACATACAGGATGCCGGATTTATCCCCGAAGCTGATATGATAAGGAGAAGAGGGGATCTTCCTCCCTATGATTATATGAGATCTGGCGAGCTTAATCTGGAGGAAATAATAGAGGCAGCCGAATTAGCATCTAAAGGCGACAGAAGCAATCTGAAAATAATGGTTGAGAATCTAAAAAATGATGATAGTGCTATCAGATATTGGGGTGCCACCGGGCTTCTCATTCTTGGAGATCAGGCTGAACCGGCAAAAGAATATCTTTTGGCAGCCCTTGAGGATGAATCTCCAAATGTTGTGGCTGTTGCTGCAGAATTACTTTACACCTTAGATGAAAAAGAACAATCGACTAAAGCTCTTTTAAGATTGTTGGAAATACCGGAAGATAAAGCCAGATGCCACGCCCTTAACGTAGTCTATTACCTTGAAGAGGATGGACTGGAGATGAGGAATAAACTTGCTGAATTACATCAGGATAAAAAATATCAGTACTCATGGAGAATAGTAAATTACCTCGTTGAAAAATGGGAAATACAAACTGATAAGTCAAAATAAATACACACTCAATGAAATTACAACTAAACCTCCCTTTAAGCATAGTTTTTGCCCTAATAACTGCATTGCCTACCCAGTCTCAAAACATAAGGCCTGTTATGGGAGCGAAAGCCAGATTAAGTTCCTGGGAAAAGCATTTAGAACTTAAATCTGAATCCAAATTCAAAAATCTGGAATGGAGAGTGGCCGGACCGGAATTTATGAGTAGCCGAATCGAAACAATCGCCTGTAATCCAGCTGAACCATACACAATATACATCGGTGCAGGATCAGGTAGTTTGTGGAAAACTGAAAACCATGGAACAAGCTGGAAACCAATATTTGATGATCAGCCAACTTTTGCAATGGGGTGTGTCGCTATTGCTCCCTCAAATCCTGATATTCTATGGGTGGGAACAGGCGAGGTACTAATGGCCAGAAGCTCATACTCAGGCCTTGGCGTTTTTAAATCACTAGATGCAGGAAAAACCTGGCAGCATATGGGTCTGGAGGAAACATATCATGTACCTAAAATAGTAATTGACCCACGTAACCCTGATATTGTTTATGCTGCAGCAATTGGACATAACTATACCGACAATCAAGAGAGGGGCCTATACAAAACAACAGATGGAGGAAAAAACTGGAAAAAGATCTTATACATATCTGAAAAGGCCGGAGTAATTGATTTTGTCATCGATCCCTCAGATAATCAGATTATATATGCGGCAACATGGGAGAGAGGCAGGAAGGCCTGGAACAATACTAACACGGGTGAAGGCAGCGGATTATATAAATCCACAGATGGAGGCCAAAACTGGAAAGAATTAACTAATGGAATCCCCACAGGTAAAGATTTAGGACGTATAGGACTATGCATAGCGCCTTCAAATCCCAATATTATTTATGCAATATTAGAGAATGCAGCACCCGCCAAAGATTGGAAGGGAAGTGTCGGTGGCGAACTGTATCGATCTGATAATAAAGGTGAAAGCTGGGTTAAAACTCATACCGACAAATTTCCAACAGGAATTAATTACTCCTTTTGCGATGTAAGAGTAGCCCCTGATAATGCAGATGAGGTTTTTGTCCCCGGATGGAAACTGGTTCATTCCATGGACGCAGGTAAAACATTTGAATTTACCAGTGATACTGTAGTGCATATATTATCGCATGACATTAGAGTTATGCACCTCGACATGCATGATATGTGGATAGATCCTATAAACCCCGATCGAATCTTACTAGCTAATGATGGTGGATTATATTGTTCCTGGGACCGAAGCAAAAACTGGCTTCATTTTAACAACCTGCCAATAGGGGAATTCTATGCAGTATCCGTCGATAATGCAGATCCCTATAGAATTTATGGAGGCACCCAGGACGATGCAGCATTGTATGGGCCAGGCGACCATGATGTTAAAGACAGGATGATGGAGTTTGGAGTTGAGGACCCCTGGAAACATGTTTACGTTGACCAATGGGGAGGTGGCGACAGCTATTTCACTGAAGTTGATCCAACTAATCCTGATGTGATCTATTACGAGCATCAGTTTGGAGCCATGATGAGGAAAAATATCAAAACAGGAGAGACGAAATCAATCCAGCCAAGGACACAAAAAAGACAAGTAGAATTAAAGTATAATTGGATGACTCCTTTTGTTATCTCCAGGCACGATCCGCAAACTATTTATTACGGCACTCAAATGTTGCTTAAATCTAAAAACCGGGGTGATGACTGGAAGATAATTAGTGAAGACCTTACAACTAATCCCAGACCGGAAAAGCAAGGTAATGTACCCCACGGAACTATCACAACAATATCTGAATCACCCCTGCAACAAGGCCTCTTATGCATCGGAACCGATGATGGAAACATACAGGTCACTACAGATGACAGTAAAACATGGAAACTGATTAGCAACAACTTACCAAATAAGTGGGTAACCAGAGTTCGGACCTCCAGACATGATTCCAACACACTCTATGCTACTTTCACAGGCTATCGCGAAGATGATTTTCAAAGCTATATTTACATGTCAAAAAATCTCGGTGAAAGCTGGACTTCTATAGCCGGGAACCTACCCCCGGAGCCGGTAAATGTGATAATTGAAGACCCAAGGGATCCTGATATCTTATATATCGGAACAGATCTGACAGCCTATGTAACCATGGACAGAGGCGAGAATTGGATATCCTTAAGTAATAATTTACCAAGCTGTGCTGTATATGATTTGGCAATTCAGGACAGGGAGCTTGATTTAGTAGCAGGCACCCATGGGAGGAGCATCTTCGTTTTAGATATCGAGAAAATTAAAAAGTAGAACAAAAGAGAAACTTAAAACTTATACTTAAGCCTTAAGCCTCAAGTCCTAAGCCTTATCATTCATGGTAAGGAAACTCATCCCCAGTATCCTCACCCCATTTTAGTATGAGGGTTCGATGCCGCTTGAGCTCTTCCTGGTACTTATCATTTTTAACAAGGTTATTCATCTCACCTGGATCATCAAGCATATCAAATAATTGCTCTCTTCTTTTACCATTATCATAAATGCAATATTTGAAACGCTCTGTTCGAATCATTCGACCCCTAGCTCCAAGTTCTTTTCCTCCTCGGGCAAACATTGTTTCGGTAACAACAAAATCCCTATCTATCAAGGGCTCACCGCTGATAGCCGGCCAAAGAGATATTCCTGTCATCGATGATGGCTTTTCCGCTCCCGCAATATCTAAAATTGTAACCGGGACATCCAAGCCATTTGAAACCAGATCATTATACACATAACTTGCGTCGCCACCAGACCAACTAATAATAAGAGGAACTTTTGCCGACTGGT
>CAYXQX010000165.1:0-7693 GCA_964467485.1 uncultured Porphyromonadaceae bacterium
GGATTAAATTTAAAAACGAGGACAACGGGCATGAGGATGATGAAAGAATTGTTTCAGCATTTATGCCTTGTCGGGTTTCGGTGTATGAGAAATCAGATGGAAAGACCTACCTCTCAAGAATAAATACCAAGTCGATGGCAGCGAGTTTTGAGGGCGCTGTCGAGGAGCTAATGGTCGTAACATACGAAGAGATTGAAGAGATAATCAAGCCAATATTAAAACGGTAGGGACGCATAATTGCGTCCGTTTTCGAGGTCGAGCCAATACGTTTGAATCAACCCGGACACAAATGTTTGAAATAACCGGACGCAATTATGCGTCCCTACGTGGTTATTTCAAAAGCCCAACCGTTTTTACAACCGAATGGTAGCCCGAAACCTGTTTGAGAATGTCACCATCAGGAGAAACAAGAATTAGTGTTGGGTAGCCGGTCACATCGTATTTTTTCACCAGATCGCGATTATCGTCACCGTCGACTTTAACACAAACGATATTGGCTGTTGCTGCGATTACATCATCAGCTGTATATACCCATTGATCCATAGTTTTACAAGGGCCACACCAGGTGGTTTCAAAATCAATGAAAAGGTTTTGTTTGTTCTTTTTTGCCAGACCTAAGGCTGTTTTATAGTCGTGTGAGAAGTTAACCTTCTTTCCACTTCTTTTAGCAGCTCTGTCGGGGGCCAAATAATCTTTCTGGGCTTCCTCCTCTGCTCTGGTGATCTGAGGATCAACCTTTTTAATCCATACTTCCCTTCCCGAAATCAAAATACTATCTATACCATAAGCTTGTTCTCCGAGCCAGTTATGGGAATCAGCCCCTTTAGCCAATTTGCTTTGATAAAGATCTGTTCTGGATGAATCAGGGCTGATCGCCCATGAATCATTGCGATCAAAAACGCCATCCATTTGTCTTTCAGTAAGCATCAAGCAAATAATTCCATCATCTGTTTCTATCTGACCCTCCATCCATCCTCGACGGGAGTAGCGTATCACTGGGTCAGCATCAGGTTCGAAAGGGTCAAAAACATACCAAAATGACAGGGGGTATGGATTGACAACAGCCTTATGCCCCTTAGATTTTTTGAATGGCACCTTTACTACACCGGAAAAGCTTGACCATGTTTTCCCCCGTCTCTCATTTGGTGTACAGGTAAGTATTGTATCACCTTCTTCACCGAACTCTCCATCGCGGTCCAGATCAAGCTGGAGCTGGTCGTAACCGGCATCAGAATTACTTGAGGACATCAGGATATTTATAGGAGCTAAACCCTCAGGGCCAAGAAATAATTCAGCTTTCAAGCCCTCTGATAATTTTTCCAATTGCAATTTTTCACCTTTAGGACTCCACCGGGGACCTCGTATTTCTTTTCCCGGTGAAAATGGTTCTAACGAAACTCTTATTAGACCTTCTTCATTTTGTTTTTCATTTTGGCAGCCAAAGAGAAGTCCGAGGGCCAATAAAATCAGGATAAAATTCTTCATTCTCATTTTTTATAATGTTTCACTCAATATATGTAATTGTTCCAGACCGTAGATCACGATAGGCATTGGCATTTCTGTTCTATAAGCCTTTATCATAGCTTTGGCTACATTTTGTCCGCTTATAGGGCGATACTTTCTTAATCCCGGTATCCATAGCAGAGCTTTCCCCAGAAATATTCCGATTTTTTCGCCTGTTCTATTTTCCGGTCTTTCTCCCACTAAAACTGAAGGTTGAATAATTATGAATCTATCGAAGCCCAGTTTAGAAACATCTCTATCCAGATCACCCTTCATCCGGGTATAAAAAACCTTTGAATCAGAATTGGCGCCGGGGGATGACACCAGGACACAATCAAGAACTCCATTTTCAGCAGCGAGTCGGGCTACCAGATATTGATAGTGATAATCGATTTTGTATTGCGCCTCTTTTGAACCTGCTTTTTTCAAGGTGGTTCCAAAGGCGCAAAACAGAACATCACCAATGACTTTGTCGGCCCAATCTTCGGGTTGGTCAAAATTAACTATTATCTCCTCAAGTTTCTCGTGGGCAACTCCGGTTGATCGGCGGCTCAAAACTTTAACTTTGGAAAAACCATCATCCCTTAATAGATTGTCGAGGAGTTTTGACCCGACGAGTCCTGTAGCGCCTAAAACTATAGCTGTTTTCATATGCAGGTAAAGGTATACTTTTTTGGTAATTCACTATAATTTAAGCATCTTCACTAAAAAGAAATTGAGATGAGCAACAAGGAGTTTATTATTGATCCTGAACACATTAAGGATCTCATTAAGCCCATGGGGTACAGTATTGTATCCAACAAAATATCACAGGAAGGACTGCTTGTTGGCTTCATGTACAGGGAGGAGCCATTTGACGAAGAAGATTCGGGATGGAGATTTCTGTCGGGTACAGAAACTGAAGACTACCTTGATAATGATACGAATAGCAAGGCGATTAGTGTTAATGCTGTAGCCAATCATGATCCTGCCATAATCCCCTTCCTTAAAAAGCCAGAAGACACTTCCTGGGAGAGGATTCCAGAAGCCGATAACTTTACTCAAACAGAAGATTAAATAGCTTTATGGAAAAGATCAAATGGGGCATAATTGGCACCGGCAATATCGCTCACAAATTCGCCACAGATATGCAGCAGGTATTGGATGGTGAGATACTTGCAATTGCCTCCCGAACTCGTATAAAAGCAGATTCCTTCGCTAATGAATTTGGGATCGACAGGGCATATGACAGTTATGAAAAACTTGCAAGTGATCCTGATATCCAAGCTGTTTACATAGCTACCCCTCATTCCAACCATTATAACAGCGCCTTACTGATGTTGAGAAACAAGAAGGCTGTTTTATGTGAGAAGCCATTGGCTGTTAACAGCACCCAGGCCATAGAGATGATAAGAGTAGCCCGAGAGAACGATGTTTTGCTTTTAGATGCATTATGGTCGGTATTTTTACCAGGCATGCTCAAGGTTCAGGAATGGATTAAGGCGGGTTATTTAGGTGAGCTCAAGCTGATTACTTCAGAATTTGGATTCACTTCGGATGTTGAGCCTGAAGGAAGACTATACAATCCTGATTTAGCGGGTGGGGCTTTATTGGATATTGGAATTTACACTATCCTATTACCATTTTGGATATACCAGTCCGTTCCCATCAAATTACAGGCTATGTCTATGATGACAAGTACAGGTGTTGATGAACAAACAGTAATAAGCATGTATTTTCCTGATGGAAGAATGGCGCAGGCAATATCTGGCATCAACACGCCCCTTTCAAACATATCAACAATATATGGCACAAAGGGTTATATCAGGATGCCTGATTATTGGAAGGCTCAAAAGATATTCTTAAAATCAGAAGCAAAAGAAGAATACTTTGAGGATAGCAGGACATCCTGGGGATATGATTTTGAAGCACGAGAGGTTAACCGCTTGATTATGGAAGGGAAGAAAGAAAGCTCTGTTGTAACACATCAAAAGAGCATCGAGCTTATGAAGATTTTGGATGAGGTAAGGATCAAAATTGGACTAAAGTATCCTTTTGAATAACGAATAACAAGTAACGGAATAACGGAGTAACGAATAACGAGTAACGAGTAACGAGTAACGGAGTAACGAGTAACGAAGACATTCACCTACTTAAAGCTAACAAAAAGATGAAAACCAGATTTCTATTTATGATTGCCAGTTTGATATTAATCTCTGCTTGTACCAGTAAAAAGGTTAATCCTGATGAAGAAGACTGGGTTCAGCTGTTTAATGGGAAAGATCTAAGTGGCTGGGACTTTAAGATTACTAAGCATGCCTTGAACGAGAATTACAACAATACGGTGCGTGTTGAGGATGGGGTAATGAAAGCCTGTTATGATGACTATGATAGTTTTGACGGTGAATTCACTCATATTTTTTATCAGGAGAAATTTTCCTATTACAAATTGAGAGTAGAATACAGGTTCACAGGTGAGCAGGTTACAGGCGGCCCCGGATGGGCAATCCGTAACAGTGGTGTAATGATTCACTCTCAATCGGCGGCAAGTATGGGTATTGATCAGCCATTTCCAACGTCTATTGAGGTGCAGTATCTTGGAGGCTTAAGTGATGGAAACGAGAGAAGCACAGCCAATTTATGCACTCCCGGGACCAATGTTGAGATGTACGGTGATCTCTTCACGCAACATTGCACTAATTCAGATGCAAAAACCTATGACGGTGATCAATGGGTAATGGTAGAAGCAGTAGTATACGGGGATTCTACGATAGCCCATGTAGTTGAAGGTGATACAGTTATCTCATACCAGAAGCCCCAGCTGGATGACAAGGATCCATTATATGCCGACATGCTCAAGCATTATGGAAGTAAAATTATTTCTAGTGGTTACATTGCACTTCAGGGGGAGAGTCACCCTGTTGAATTCAGAAAAGTTGAGCTTTTAAATCTTGAAGGTTGCACTGATCCAAAAGCCTTAAATTACAAATCATATTATATTAAATCTGACAATAGCAGGTGTATTTATAAAAAGTAAAAATCTGATTACCAAAATTTTATCTTAGAAGAATATTTTGTCATTTTGTTTTGACAATCAATAAAAAATTTATCTTTACATATTATTGAATTACACATTTATTGCTAAAAACCTTATTATGAACATCTATGTAGGAAGTCTTCATTACGATCTGAGTGAAGATGAATTAAAAGGAATTTTTGAAGCGTATGGGGAAGTCGGTTCCGTGCGTATTATTACAGACAAATTTACTGGCAGAAGTAAAGGTTTTGGTTTTGTTGAAATGACAGATAATGACGCAGCAAACCGGGCTATCGAAGAATTGAATGAATCGGAAGTGAAGGGAAGGACAATTCGGGTAAACGAATCTATTGAACGTAAAGACCGTGGAGACCGCAGAGGTGGTGGTGGTTTTGGCGGCGACAACCGTGGTGGCGGCGATGGAAACAGAAGAGACGATAATTACCGTTCAAGATATTAGAATCAAATGCGCTAAAGGGGGTATGAGTTTTTCATCCGAAAAACTGCCCTCTTTTTTTATTGCTCTTAGTTAACATCAGGATTTATTCACAAAGTACTTTTCCCTGAACCACAAGGCAACATTTACCAGAGCAATCAGAATAGGCACCTCCACAAGAGGACCTATTACTGCAGCAAAAGCCTCGCCTGAATTAATTCCAAATACTGCAATGGCAACTGCTATAGCCAGTTCAAAGTTATTACTAGCAGCTGTAAATGAAATAGTTGCGGTTTTAGGGTAATCTGCTCCAATGCGTTTACCCATAAAAAACGACACGAAGAACATGATGAGGAAATATATTATCAGAGGGATTGCTATCCTCACTACATCAAGAGGCAATTGAACAATGTATTCTCCTTTGAGAGAAAACATTACAAGAATGGTAAATAAAAGAGCAATAAGTGTAAATGGGCTAATAAACGGGACAAACCTGGTATGGTACCACTCCTTATTTTTCAAGCGAATCAGGATATAACGAGTAAAGAAACCGGCAATAAAAGGGATTCCTAAATAAATGAAAACACTCTTAGCAATGGCCATCATCGTAATACTAACCTCAAAAGTACTCAGTCCGAACCATCCAGGTAAAACTGTAATAAATACATAAGCATAAGCTGAAAAAAATATGACTTGGAAAATACTATTAAAAGCCACTAATCCAGCAGCATATTCAGAATCTCCTTTGGCAAGATCATTCCAAACAATAACCATTGCAATACACCGTGCAAGACCAATTAAAATGAGTCCGGCCATATAGTGAGGATGGTTGGGCAAAAATATAATTGCAAGAGTGAACATTAGAACCGGGCCAATTACCCAGTTTTGGACAAGAGATAAAACCAGAATTTTCCAATTTCTAAAAACCTTCCCAAGCTCTTCGTACCTGACTTTAGCCAGAGGGGGATACATCATTACGATTAAGCCTATTGCAATTGGGATATTTGTTGTTCCATGGCTCATGCTTTCCCAGAAAGAAGAAACATCAGGAAAAAAATATCCCGAGAATACTCCAATTGCCATGGCCATAAAAATCCACAAAGTAAGGTAGCGGTCGAGAAATTTCAACTTTTTCATATCAGGATAAATAATAATTGAGATGTTTTATTATCAATCACTTATAAATTATTTTGTTTTGGTAATTCATCATACCAGGACTTAAAAGAAAGTTTAATTTCATCTCTAATCCTTCGAAATTCGCTCCAAATAAACTCTTCCTCACCTACAGCATCTGAAGGATCTTCGAATCCCATATGTATGCGATATTTCACCTCGCCCAGGAAAGAAGGACAATTTTCATTTGCTCCCCCGCATACAGTGATAACATAATCCCATTTTTCATGAAAATATTTCTCAACTGAGTCTGAAGTATGCTGGCTTATATCTAATCCTAATTCCTTCATCACAGCTACTGCTTTCTGATTAAGATGCCCAGACGCCTCTGTCCCTGCAGACCTAACATACAGCTCCTTATCAAAAGACTCGATGAAGCCGTGAGCCATTTGACTGCGGCAGGAATTACCGGTGCACAAAACAAGAATATTCATGAAATTTACAATTCGTATAATTACGAACAAATGTAATTTTTAACCCAACATGAAACAAGTTTTAGAATCTTATATCAAAATACGATATTCATACATTTAAAATCTTACTATATTGTAATAAAACCCTGAGGTTTGCGTCAAACAGTCGAACAAATAAGTTGATGGAAAAGATCACCGAAAAAGAATTTCTTGAACAGGTAACCAAGCATCAAAACATCATTCACAAGGTGTGTAATATGTTTTGTCAGGACGAAGATGACAGGCGTGATTTATTCCAGGAGATTACCATCAAGTTATGGATGGGACATGAATCATTTGCGGGACAGGCAGCATTGACCACCTGGATGTACAGAGTTTCTCTTAATACGGCAATTACGCTGAAGAGAAAGAAGAAAAAGATTCATGAAATCCAATCTCTGCACCCTAACATCCCGGCTTATGTAGAGGAAGAAGGTGGAGTTACCCAGACTGAGATTAACGAGCTATACAGAGCTATTAATCAGTTGGCATCAACTGACCGTGCGATCATTCTCCTGTATCTGGAAGAGAAATCATATGAAGAGATTGCAGAGATCATAGGAATAACAAGGACCCATGTAGGTGTAAAAATCACCCGGATAAAGAAAAAACTCGAAAAGAATTTGCAACACATTAAGAACTGAGGGAGTATCAAAATGGAAATAGATGATCTGAAAAAAGTGTGGACAAAAATTAATAATGAAACCGGTCAACCAGTTTATTCAGCAGAAGACATAACTAATTTCAGAAAAGCCAGGTCTAAGGATTTTTCTACCTGGATACAAAATGGATTACTTATTGATATTATGCTCAAAGGGTTATTTATATTGGCGTTTTCTGTTTTGACAATTTTGCTTAAAGAATTTATCAGCTATGTGATTATAGCTATAAGCACTATTCTATTATCAGCATTTCTAATCTTGGTTGAACTCAGATACTTAAAAGGAGCTAAGGTAGTCGACAGGAAGGATGTCTCAGTTCAGGAGGGCATAAAAGCAAAACTTGGTTTTCTCAAGACCTATTACTACCGCATCCAATTTATGCAGGGGCTATCCAATCCTCTTTTTGTAGGTGCAGGGGTTAGCTTTTATTATTTCCATAAATATGGAGCCA
>CAYXQX010000166.1:0-3334 GCA_964467485.1 uncultured Porphyromonadaceae bacterium
CGTCATTATCATCATCTATACCCTCAGATCCAAGCAAAATGTAATCACCATTTTCTCCTTTAGCTACAGGCTCCATCAGACGTGGATCATCCAGACTAAGCTTATAATTCCCCTCGCCAGGTACATATTTACGAATCTGTTCTATAACCCCATTGCCATTTAAATCGTTTGAAGGATCCTCATCGTACAAACCGTCATTATCATCATCAATAGGGAACTGACCAGTACGTGCCCCACCCCCTTCTTTTTCCATAAAATACTGTCGCCCATCAGGATTAACGGTTGGGAAAATATAGAATACCCTCTCATCCACTAATCTGGTAATCTTATCAATGCTACCATAATTCTCCATTAAATACCAAATTGTGTAAAGACAGACTTCACCTCCCTGTATTTCATTTCCATGAATATTAGCTTCAATTTGCATTGCCGCTTTTTCCAACTCCTTTCCCGTTTTTGGATTATTAATCTTCATCACCATGATATCCAAGCCATTACAAGTCTTACCTATCGATTCCAAAGTTAGAAACTCAGGATAGGCTTTTTCTAAGCGCTGCATATCATCATAGAGTTCATGAACATCATGCCAACGGTTAAAATCAATCTTGACTTTAAACTGAGGGTCAGATGCATAATCTTGCGAATACACCCCTGTAGGAACAAGGCTCATTCCAGATATTATCAGAGCCAGGCTTAATATAAATCTTGTCATTGTTTTCATTTTTTCTCTTTTTTAAGATTTCCCTATTTCTGACTCAATTATTTTAAAACTATTGTAACCGTGTCGCTGCCACCTTTTTGTGCAACTACCTTTAGCTCTATCCTATCGCCGGATTTACCTTTAATAAGCCACTCATATTTATGCCGTTTTCCTGATCCTTCTAATTTCTGTATATAGTTATTTTTACTACTCCCAGACATAATTGCATCGGGATCAACACCAAGCTGCACCATCGTTGGCTTTACTCCCCTGGATACTACTCCATGCGCCAGAGCTGTTGGAAGAAAACCTGAATTTTCAATCTCAGCCTTGATCCTGAAAATTCCTCCCCCATGGTTTAGAACCTCAGTTTCAGCAATATTAACATCAGGATAAAGAGAAGAAAGGTAAACCATAAATTCGCCATGCTTTTTTCCAAGCTTATCCAGCATCTCCACAGGCGGATTCACTAAATCCATAAGATTAAAACCACCAACTTCTGCATCTTCAAAATCAGGATGATCAACAGACTGCCACTTGATAATTCCATCAGGATTATTTTTTTCAAACCATTTAAAAATAGTGGCATCTGCTCCCGATCCTCCACCAGACATTGCAGATCCACCTCCACGCATCGACTGACCTCGTCTTTCTGTAGAAGGACGCTCAGTCATAGCTTCTCTTTTGCTTGTATCCTTAGGCATATCCATACCCCAACCAGGCGTTGATAATGAAGGAACACCATATTGGTAATATCCATATTCAAACATAGCACCCTCGGGCTTCCTTACAAAAGGCTGAGTTTCAATTCCAGTTATCTCCTTGTACTTTTTGCTGAACAATGTGAAATATTCCTGATCTTCTTTATTAATCGTGGTTGCCGGCTTTCTCGCAGGCCTTGACGACCTGCCTGAGCTAGCCTGTGACTGGCTCTGTCCTTGACGGGAAAAACGCATACCACCATACATACCCATTCCAAATCCACGCGACGTAGAAACCATTCCTACCTTAGATGCTCCCGCAAAACTAGTATTTGCAATCTGAATCAATGATACAGCCTTATCAGAATTAAGCTCACCCTTAGAACCTGGTGGAGAAATAAGGTTATCCGACTCTGAAAAAGAAAGCATGATAGCAATATTTTTATTTGCCAGCATCCAATCCAAAACAGCTCTTGTCTCTTTTTCGCTAACCATATGAATTCCTGCATCTGATTCATTATATGGGTAGGCATGCTGGAAATTCCTATTGATATCAATACCACCTGCAGGATCTTCATTAATGAAGCCATCTTTGTCATTATCAATCCCTTCCCAGTAAATAGAATATCCTCCACTTTCACCTTTTACGGGATCGGCCTTTTTTAATAATGCAGGATTCTCAGCATCTAGCATATATAATCCGTTCGGATCTTTAACCCTCATAAAACTTATTAGGCCGTCCCCATTCAAATCCTCCGGGCCATCCTCATCCATTCTTCCATCATTATCTCCATCATAAGGAGTTGAGTTTGTTTTGGCTCCAACAACCAGACTATTGAAATTTTTCTCTGCCCCATCAGGATTTATCCTGGGTAGAAAATAAATAACATGTTCATCCAGAGCCTTTTTCACAGATTCATCAGATCCATAATTATTAAGGAGGTACTCCATACTCCTCATTGCCAACTCAGAACCAATTAAATGATCTCCCTCCAAATTTGCACTTATCAATAAACCAGGCCTTTCACTAACCGGGATTCCTGTTTTGTTTGCAATAGTTGCAAGCCAAATATCACGACCCTCACTTGATTTGCCAATTGACTCTAATTCTGCAAGTTTGACATTTGACTTCACCAGTGCTTTCAAGCTCGATTGAAGATGCTCAAAGTCTTTGTAAGCTGAGCCTTCCTGAGCACAACTACTTTGATTAAAACAAAACGCCCCAGCAATTAGAAAAGTAACAAAAACTACAAATCCATGCTTAATTAGGCTTTTTACCATTTGATTCACAATTACCTCCTATTTAATGATTTGGAATATACATAGTTCGCAATTTAATATTAATAGAATAGTAGCCTTACTAAAGTTTTATTGAATTAACTTTTTTTAACTATCCGCAATTACTAAGTAATTGAGCATACATACGAATAGTTGTAACTAATCTATCAATTATTATTGTAGCTTTTTTCAAAAAAATACGTCATATGAGTAAAATATTTAAAATTTATTTACTTTTAGCTAGGATTAAGCAGGTATATCAATTCATATTTCACGATGGGATCATGACCTTTTTTTAAGGGTTAGAAATACCAACAGCCTTAGTCTAAGGTGAAACAGTTATCAATATCAATTAAAGTACTATGTGCCCAAGAGTAAAATACACGGGATTCAAAATGCCTGAACCGGCATTTAACGGAAAAACTACGGATCTTATCATGGATCTTGAATTTCTAAGGAGACGAGAAGTAGTAGTCTCAACAGACATAATTCTATTCGAACAATTGCGACGAATATTTTGGGAAATGGACGCCCTGGGTTCCACCAGGATCGATGGAAACAAAACCGGATTAACAAAATTTCTGGAATCACGTGAAGAAGATCCGGAAACCAAAGGTCGGAAAACTGTCGAAATTGACAGAGTCGCTCAGGCTAT
>CAYXQX010000166.1:3344-7691 GCA_964467485.1 uncultured Porphyromonadaceae bacterium
TGGCCCAAATGGATGAAAAGTTTGATGACACATTGCTTTTTCAAGGATACTTTAAAAATACACATAAACTAATTCGAAACGGAATCACTAAAGAAAGCACCAGACATGCCGGTGTTTATCGCAGATGTGATGCACGCCCCGCTATCGGTCCAAGCCATGCACCCTCTATACAAATGGTAGAAACGTATATGGAAAAATTAGTGGCTTTTTTGAATAAAAATTATTCATTTAAGTATGATGCTGTTAAAACAGTATATGCCCATCAGAAATTTCTATGGATTCATCCCTTTTATGAAGCTAATGGACTGATGGCTCGCTTGCTAACCTTCCTTTTATTAAAAAAACAAGGTTTTGCCGGTACCCATGGAAGAATCCTTAATACAAGCCTGGGTATTGCCAGAGATCCAGAAAAGTACCTTGAGCTAATAAGAAAAGCTGATTCCGGAAACGAAAAAGATCTATTTAACTGGATAGAATTTTCACTAGAAGGTTTAAGAAATGCAATGTTTCAAATGGATCAATTAACAAATTACAATTTCTTTAAGGAGGAAGTCCTCGTTCCAGCATTTAAACACCCGCTTTTCGATAGAATTTTCACCGACCACGACCGCCTTATTATTGATATTGCACTGGAAAAACAAGTGTTCCAGGCTGCCGACATCAGGCTTTACTTCCCAGGAAAACACCCCTCAGAAATTTCAAAAATGCTAAAATGGCTAAAAGAAAAGGAAATGCTTGTAAACCTTGAAGAAAACTCAAGGAAATATGCATTAAATCTGGAAAATAAATACCTCGTAAAAGTGTTAATATCGAAGTTCGATAGATTAGGATTTTTGCCTTTCGAAAAATAGCTTTTCAAAGTAAGGCACTATTTTTGCTACCTAGGAGAAACGAATAGAAAAAATATGAAACGAAAATATTGGGCAGCTGGAGCAGCCTTCCTGGCAGTTACCGTCTTTTTGTCATTTACATTCAATACCGTCAATAAAAAAGAAATTTTTCTGACGGATGCTATAACCCAGTTTTTGAAAATAAGACATTATCAACCTTTGAAAATGGATGATGAGCTGTCTGACAGAATTTTTAATATATATCTCGAACGTCTGGATTTTAATAAAAGATATTTACTTCAGGGAGATGTAGAGAAATTCAAAAAGTATCAGCATGAAATTGATGATCAGATTGAAGCAAAGAAATTCGATTTTTTCAACCTTTCATCAGATCTCATTCATGAAAGACTCCTGGAAACGAATGATTATTTCGAAAAGTTCCTTGCGAAACCATTCGATCTTAATAAAAATGAAAGTATAGATACTGACCCTGAGCACGCCACATTTGCAAGCAATAAGAAAGAACTCGGGGAAATATGGAGAAAATCACTTAAACTTCAGGTCGTAGCAAGAGTAGCCGCTAATCTTGAGATGCAGGAAGATGCGTCAAAAAAATCAGATACAGTCAAAATAAAATCAATAGAAACACTTGAAGCAGAAGCCAGAAAAGGAATCCTGGATAATTATCGTGATTGGCACGACCGAGTTAAGCAGATGGATCGCGATGACCGTCAATCGGTTTATCTTAATGCACTTATCTCATCTTTTGATCCTCATTCCGTTTATATGCCACCTAGGGACAAAGCCCGGTTCGATGTTAATATGGCAGGCAAATACGAAGGTATCGGTGCAACTTTACGTCAGAAACAAGGATATCTCTCCGTTGTTGACATGTTTCCGGGAAGCCCATCCTGGAGAAGTAAAAAAATGGTGGTTGGAGATCTTATTATGAAGGTTGCCCAAGGTGATGAACCTGCAGTTGATATCCTTGATATGAAGATGGAAAAAGCAGTAGAGCTTATCAAAGGTCCGAAAACCACCAAAGTGAGGCTTACACTGAAAAAAATAGATGGAACCATTGAGGAGATAAGTTTGGTGCGTGATGTGGTTATAATGGAGGAGACCTATGCTTCTTCCCTTATTATTAAAGACGAAAAAGGTGTAGACAAAAAAATAGGTTACATAAATCTCCCAAAATTCTATATCGATTTTCAGGATAAGAACGGAAGACATTGTTCTGCAGATGTTGAAACTGAATTGGAAAGTTTAAAAAACGATGGAGTAGAAGGAGTTATTATTGACCTTAGAAATAATGGTGGCGGCTCCCTGCCGGAAGTGGTAAAAATGGCAGGCTTATTTATTGAAAGAGGCCCCGTCGTTCAGGTTAAAACACGAGTAGGAAAGCCATATATACTTGATGATGTGGACAAAACGATTCAGTATGCCGGTCCACTTGTGGTAATGACAAACTATTCAAGTGCCTCAGCTTCCGAAATCTTCGCAGCTGCTATTCAGGACTATCAGAGAGGGGTAATTGTTGGAAGCCCCTCCACTTTTGGTAAAGGTACAGTACAAAGGGTTACAGATCTGGATAATTTCATTTCGCCGAAACTCAACGACCTCAAACCATTTGGAGCACTATCACTTACTGTCCAAAAATATTATAGAATAAATGGGAATACAACTCAACTAAAAGGTGTTATTCCTGATGTTATTCTTCCCGACTCCTATCAATATCTGGATATTGGAGAAAAAGAACAGCAATATGCTTTGGCATGGGACGAGATTGATCCTGTGAATTTTGCTGAATGGGATAATGGCTATGATATTGATAAACTTCAAAAAAACAGTCATAATCGTGTCTCTAAAAACAAAGATTTTAAACTGATCACAGAAAATGCCAGTCGGCTCAAAAAAGATTTTGATCATACCGTTTTCTCGTTAAAACTTGACAACTACAGGAAAATGCTTAAAGATCAGAAAAAGGAAGTCAAAAAATTTGAAAACCTGATGAAAGAGCCTACCGGTATGGTGCTTACTAGCTTACCTAGCGATGCCGAAACACTCAAAACAGATACAGCTAAAGCAGAAAGAACAGAGAGGATGATTGATGAGCTGGGGAAAGATATTTATCTTACTGAGGCTGTGAAGGTGATGGGCGATATTCTAAAAAGCAAATAGCTATACAAGATACGAAAATTAAATATCTACGATTAAAGAATACTACAACATGACTTCACGAGAAAGAGTACTTGCCGCGATTAATCATCAGGAACCGGATCAAGTACCTGTTGATCTGGGTTCTATGAGAAGCTCAGGTATTTCGGCCATAGCCTATCATAACCTGAATAAATATCTGAATAACACAAACGGTCGCACGAGAATCTTTGACACCGTGCAGGAGCTTGCTCTGCCCGAAAATAATATATTGGAGCGTTTTGGTATCGATAGCATCCCGCTTGGCAGAGCATTCGACATGGGTGATGATTATTGGTATGAGTTCGACCTCACTCCTGAAATCAAAGCTTATTACCCAAACTTTTTTCAACCAAAGAAAACCGGGGAACAGTCGTGGGAATATTACCTTAATGATCTTATGATCGCCCGCAAACCCAAAGGAGCATCATTTTTTGATGGCACCTACTTTCCTTATCTTGATGGCTATCCCGATAATTATGATGATCTGGATTCTGCAATGAAAACCAGCCTCTGGGCATCCATGCCGGCGGCCCCCTGGAATTTCCCAGATACGCCCGAATATTGGCAGGATCTTCGCTCGAAAGCAATCGAACTTCGAAATTCAAGCGATAAGGCCATAATGATGAGCGCGGGATGCAACCTTTTTGAGTGGGGAACATTTCTCAGAAGACTGGATAATTTCCTGATGGATGTTTATGCCGATCCATACAATGTGGAAAAACTGGTAGAGGCACTCATGGAAAGACACATGGCAAAGCTTGAAAAGATTTGTACAGCTGTTGGAGATATTATTGATATTGTAACCTTCGGCGATGATCTGGGTATGGATAGCGGTCCATTTATGGCTCCTGAAATTTATCGCCAGATATTCAAGCCCTCACACACCAAATTGTGCGATTACGTCCACAAAAACTCCAATATGCACACCTTTCTTCATTCATGTGGCTCAATTTATCTATTGATGCCAGACCTGATTGAAGCCGGATTCGAAATCTTCAACCCCGTGCAAACAAATGCATACCAAATGGAGCCTGAAAGACTGAAGAAGGAATTTGGTAAAGATATCACCTTTTGGGGAGGTGGAATAGACACCCGAACTATACTCAATAATGGAACACCACAGCAGGTAAAAGATCAGGTAAAACAAAGAGTTGATACTTTTGCTCCCGGTGGAGGCTTCGTCTTTAACACCGTTCATAACATACTCCCGGATGTGCCACCGGAGAACATTGTAGCAATGTTCGACGCAATAAACAGCTAAAAGAATTATGAGTTATGAGTTATGAGTTATGAGTTATGAGTTATGAGTTATGAATTA
>CAYXQX010000167.1:0-7676 GCA_964467485.1 uncultured Porphyromonadaceae bacterium
GTTTTCTGGGTATACCTGCTGTGACAACTATCACTGATGAACCTGCAGTTTTTTCATAATCGTTGGTTGATCCAACAGTTCTTGAATTGAAGCCAAAAACTGAGGATGTTTGCCAAATATCCAGTGCTTTACCTTGTGCAACACCATCATTAATATCAACTACAACTATTTCTGAAGCAAGATCTTTTAGTACCAGAGCCTGTAGAACCGTAGCTCCTACATTGCCAGCACCTATTACAGTTATTCTTTTATCCATGATTGAAATTTATTTTAGTTTTTAGGTTTAGAATGAAATTTAACGTCGGATTTTAAACCAGCCTTTTCCAGGAACCAGAATTCATTTTGTGATTTAGGCCTTTCAATAGGAAGACCATATGACCTATCCCAAACCAGCTGAGCCAGAACACCAAGTGCTCTCGATACTGAGAACAATACTGTATAGAATTCATATTGAGTTATTCCATAATGTAGCAATAATGCTCCAGAATGAGCATCAACATTTGGCCATGGGTTTTTTATCTTGGCAATTGATGAAAGAATCGGTGGTACAACCTCGTAAATATTACTAACTGTCTGGAATAAAGGATCATCAGGCATGTGTTTCAAGGCAAATTCCCTTTGCGCAGTATAGCGAGGATCAGTTTTTCTTAATACGGCATGACCATATCCAGGAACTACACGGCCAGAACTAAGAGTTTGCTTTACATAATCTGCGATTTGCTCTTTTGTAGGATTCTCAACACCAAGCTCCTCCCTCATTGCAAGTATCCATTTGATAACTTCCTGATTTGCTAATCCATGCAAAGGACCGGCCAGACCAAGCATACCAGCTGCATAAGCCTGGTATGGTGAGCTAAGTGCTGAACCAACGAGGTGTGTTGTATGTGCACTAACATTACCACCTTCATGATCGGTATGAATGGTCATATACAAACGGAATAGCTTCTTAACCTCTTCATTATCAAACCCCATCATATGCGCAAGATTACCTGCCCAGTCAAGACTTGGATCTGCTTCAATATGATCACCATTGAAGTATGATCTACGATAAATATAAGCTGCTAATTTTGGTAATCTGGCAATAAGATCCATAACTCCTTCATAAGTAGGATCCCAATAGTCTTTCTTATTTATTCCTTCCTCATATGCCTTAGTGAACTTTGAATCATCAGCCATCGCAACAATACCCATTGCAAACTGGTTCATTGGGTGAGTGTCTGTTGGAAGTGCATCTAGTGCAGCAAATACGTGCTTAGGAATCTCAGATCTTTTTCGCCACTCATCTTGTAAATTTTTAACATCATCTTTCGTAGGAAGCTCTCCAATGAGCATAAGATAAAATAATCCTTCAGGTAAAGGCTCAGTGCCTCCTGGTACTTTTGGTAGCAGTTCCTGAAGATCTGGAATTGAATAGCCCCTGAATCGAATACCTTCTTCAGGATCTAATTTAGAAGTACTAGTCATAAGACTTACTATGCCCTTCATTCCGCTCAATACATGACCTATTGTAACTTCTGACACAACTACGTCGGAATATTCCTTTTTTAATTTCTGTATTACAGCAGCCTTCTCGGAAGCGTTTTTGTAAAATTTTTGCTTAATGTCATTCATTTGATTAGTTTTTTAAATTCATTTTATCAGAAAAGTTTTGCTGCAGAGCAACAAAAAACTCTTCTGTTGTTAGGTAATGATCTTTTGTCATTTTGGCACCGTGAATAACCAAGGCCAGATCCTTCGTCATCTTGCCGTCTTCAACAGTTTCTATACATGTCTGTTCAAGTTTATTCGCAAAATCTATCAGATCCTGATTGTTGTCAAATTTACCTCGATATGACAGCCCACGCGTCCAAGCAAATATAGAAGCTATTGGGTTTGTTGATGTAGGGTTTCCCTGCTGATGCATTCTGTAATGTCGTGTTACTGTACCATGTGCAGCCTCAGCTTCAACAGTTTTTCCATCAGGAGTAACCAAAACCGATGTCATCAAACCTAATGAACCAAAACCTTGTGCTACCGTATCAGACTGAACATCTCCATCATAATTTTTACATGCCCAAACATAGCCTCCTTCCCACTTTAATGCTGCTGCAACCATATCATCAATTAAGCGGTGCTCATACAAGATACTGTTTTTCTCGAAAATATCCTTATAATCAGATAAATAGATTTCCTCAAAGATATCTTTAAACCTACCATCATACTTTTTTAAAATTGTATTTTTGGTGGATAAATATAGTGGCCAGACCTTATCTAATGCCATTTTGAAGCACGAATGTGCAAACCCACGAATAGACTCATCAGTGTTGTACATGGCCATGGAAACCCCGTCACCTTCAAAATCATACACATCGTATGATTCTGGTTCTCCTTTTTCAGGAGTAAATGTTATAGTTAGTTTTCCTTTTCCTTTAACCAAAAAATCTGTTGCTCTGTACTGATCACCAAAAGCATGACGACCAATGCAAATTGGCTTCTTCCAACCGGGAACCAGACGGGGAACATTTTTTATCATTATTGGCTCACGAAAAACTGTACCACCTAGAATATTTCTGATGGTGCCATTAGGAGACCTCCACATACTTTTTAACCCAAATTCCTCAACACGTGCCTCATCAGGCGTTATTGTTGCGCATTTAATGCCAACTCCACACTTCTGGATAGCATGAGCTGCATCTACTGTAACCTGGTCATCTGTTTCATCTCGGTATTCAATGCCCAGATCAAAATATTTAATGTCAATGTCAACATAAGGAAGAATAAGCTCCTCCTTAATCATCTTCCAGATAATTCTGGTCATCTCATCCCCGTCCATCTCAACTACAGGGTTCATAACCTTGATTTTCGTCATAATTCTATGGTTTTGTTAGCAAACCATAAAAATAACAAAATATTTAGATACGTGCATATCTAAAAGTCATGTAATGGGATGATATTCTATAAAAAAACCCGGTCATAATAAAATGACCGGGATACAATTATTTGTTTTTTTTACAATAAGCTATAATTTATTCAGCTTTCTGATAAGATTAAGTGCTGATCCAGCTTTAAACCACTCAATTTGGTTCTCATTATAAGAATGTTTAACAATAATAGTGTCGCTGCTGCCATCAGCATGATTAATAAGCAAAGATAAGTCCCTGCCCGGGAAAAACTCAGTCAGACCTAAAACATCGAAATTGTCACCATCCTGAATATTCTCATAATCCTCCTTATTCTTAAAAGTAAGGGCTAACATGCCTTGTTTTTTAAGGTTTGTTTCATGTATTCTTGCAAAAGACTTCACTAATACAACCCTAACTCCAAGATGTCTTGGTTCCATAGCTGCATGTTCCCTGGAGGAGCCTTCACCATAATTCTCATCACCCACAACAATACTGCCGAATCCTGCAGCTTTATAAGCCCTAGCAGTATCAGGAACGCCACTAGTCAGACCATCCAATTGACTTTTTATTAGGTTAGCCTGTCCATTGAAAGCATTAATGGCACCTATAAGCATATTGTTAGATATGTTATCCAGATGACCCCTGAACTTCAACCAGGGGCCTGCCATGGAAATATGATCTGTTGTACATTTCCCCTGAGCTTTAATCAGGAGCTTCAAACCTTTTAGATCATTACCATCCCAGGGATTGAATCCTTTTAGGAGCTGAAGGCGTTTTGAGTTTTCGTCAACAACCACATTAATATTTCCTCCATTAAGAGCCGGTTCCTGATAGCCGTTATCACCTACTTCATATCCCTTTTCCGGCATTTCTAAACCAGAAGGCTCAACCAACATTACTTCCTCACCTTTTCTATTTACCAGTTTATCTTTTAAAGGATTAAACCTAAGATCTCCTGCAATTGACAGAGCAGTAACTATTTCGGGAGATGCAACAAAGGAGTGGGTTAGTGGATTACCATCATTCCTTTTTGCAAAATTCCTATTGAAAGAAGTTATAATACTGTTTTTTCCAATGCTTTCTACATTATGCCTTGCCCATTGGCCGATGCAAGGTCCGCAAGCATTTGCCAGTACTACTCCACCAATCTGTGTAAAAGTATCCAACAAGCCATCTCTCTCCACAGTAAAGCGCACTTGTTCTGAACCTGGTGTAACAGTGAACTCAGACTTAAACTTGAGATCCTTTTCAATGGCTTGGCGAGCAATAGATGCGGAGCGGGTTATGTCTTCATAGCTGGAATTAGTACATGAGCCAATCAATCCAACTTCTAAGCGGGCAGGGTAGTCATTATCCATAACCGCCTGTGCAAATTCTGATATTGGCCAGGCTTTATCAGGGGTAAATGGACCATTAATAAATGGTTCCAGCGTACTTAAGTCAATCTCTAAGACTTCATCAAAATATTTCTCAGGTGTTTTATATACTTCAGGGTCTGCGGTCAGATGTTCTGAAATATTATCAGCTAGTTGAGCAACTTCCTCACGTCCCGTACCCTTCAGATAGTCTGCAATTTTTTTGTCATAAGGAAAGATGGATGTTGTTGCACCGATTTCTGCTCCCATATTGCAAATTGTACCTTTACCGGTTGCAGATAAACTTTCAGCTCCCTCTCCAAAATATTCCACAATATGCCCGGTTCCACCTTTAACGGTTAGTATACCGGCTATTTTCAAAATAACATCCTTTGCAGAAGTCCATCCATTTAGCTTGCCGCTTAACTTTATTCCAATAAGCTTAGGAAATTTAAGTTCCCAAGGCATTCCTGCCATAACATCTACGGCATCTGCTCCTCCAACACCAATTGCAACCATGGCTAAACCACCTGCATTTACAGTATGTGAATCAGTTCCAATCATCATACCTCCTGGGAAAGCATAGTTTTCCAGAATAACCTGATGAATTATTCCGGCTCCAGGCTTCCAAAACCCTATTCCATATTTATTTGAAACAGTTGCAAGAAAATCATAAACCTCCTTATTAGATTTTTCTGCTGTTTTTAAATCTTCAAGAGCTCCAATTTTAGCCTGAATCAAATGATCACAATGAACGGTACTGGGAACTGCTGCCTTTTGTTTCCCGGTCTGCATAAACTGTAAGAGCGCCATTTGAGCAGTTGCATCCTGCATCGCAACACGATCTGGCGAAAAATCCACATAAGAATTCCCTCGTTGATAAGGCTTGCCTATTTCTTTGTCGATTAAATGAGAATAAAGGATCTTTTCTGTAAAAGTCAGGGGTTTACCGGTAATTTCTCTAGCCTTGTTGATAGAAGAGGGCATTTCGGCATAAACCTTACGAATCATTTCAATGTCAAAAATCATGTCTTTGCTATTTACGTTTTAGTATGCTTACCATTTAGAACAAATTGTCAGGTCTTTGGTTTTAGAAACCAGTAGTAATTATTTGGACAATTCAAATTACAAATAAACTCTGACAAAAATCATGGAAAAACCTCATTTATGCAAACCATTTTTTGGCTATCTTTGTCGAATATTTTTACACCTTATAATACACTGAAATTCATGAGTTTACTGGAGGATATTAAAGTTGCGGCAAAAAACCATAACAAAAGAATTGTTTTGCCTGAAAGTATGGAGGAACGCACATTAGAAGCGGCAAATATTTTGTTAAAAGAGGGGATTGCTCGGATAATATTAATTGGGGATAAGGACGAGATTTTAAATCAGGCTAAGAGCAAGGGATTTAAAAATATTAAAAAAGCTACTATTGTTAATCCTAAAAATCATGACAAGAAAGGTGAATACATCGATTTAATGGTTGAGCTTAGGAAGAAAAAAGGATTAAGCAAAGAAGATGCAGCAAAATTGATTGAAGATCCACTTTATCTTGCAACCTTAATGATAAAAGCCGGTGATGCTGATGGAGAAGTTGCCGGAGCACAAAACTCTACAGGCGATGTATTAAGGCCTGCATTCCAATATGTTAAGACAAAGCCTGGCATTTCAGTAGTCTCGGGTGCTTTTATAATGATTCTCAAAGACAAAAATTATGGTGAAAATGGAATGCTTGTTTTTGCCGATTGTGCAGTGCATCCGTTCCCTGATGAAAAGGAATTGGCCGAGATAGCGGTTATGACAGCGAGAACTACCAAAGCTATCGCCAAAATGGACCCAAGAGTAGCGATGTTGAGTTTTTCAACGAAGGGAAGTGCTAAGCATGAAATGGTTGATAAGGTTGTAAATGCTACAAAATTAGCACAGGAAATGGCACCTGAATTCAAATTTGATGGCGAACTTCAAGCGGATGCAGCCATTGTGGAAAGTATCGGTGTTAAAAAGGCTCCCGGAAGTGAAATAGCAGGCAAAGCAAATGTTTTGGTTTTCCCAACCATGGAAACCGGGAATATTGCATATAAATTGGTACAAAGACTGGCTGGTGCTGAGGCTGTTGGCCCAATACTACAAGGTATGGCAGCACCAATTAACGATTTGTCGAGAGGTTGCTCAGTAAGTGATATAGTAAATCTGGTGGCAATAACAGCCAACCAGGCAGCAGGATAATTTTAGAAATATTTAATTTTTTTGAGAAATGGCAGAAGTAATTGAACAAATAGAAAAATTTGGACTTATTGTTAAGGATCGTCCAAAAACTCAATTCGCCAAGGTTGGAGTTTTGGGATGTGGTGCAGTTGGTCAGAAGATCACACGGATAATAGCTAAGTCAGGAATAGAAGTTGTGTTTATTGAACTTAGCAAGGAAAAGATAGAACAAGCTATCGAAGGTATTAGTAACGAACTTGATTACAGAATCAACCACTGGGGGATGACAATCGGTGAGAAGAAAGGAATTTTAAACCGAATAAAGGGCAGTACAAATTGCAAAGACCTTGCTGGTTGCGACCTTGTTATTGAGGCGATTAAGTCAAGAACCAGAGAAGAACGTGTAAGCTTAAGGAAGGAAATTTTTAAGCGTGTGGAAGGTTTTGTAGATCCTAAAACTATCATTGCAACAAATTCTACTACAATTGTCATTACAGAACTATCCTCAGAACTGATTCATAAGGATCGTTGCGTAAGCCTGCATTTTTCAACCTCTAGCCCTGGAGAAAATATGGTTGAAGTAGCCAGAGGGTTATATACTTCAGATGAGACATACGATAATGTCAAAAAATTTACTTCCATGATTAGCACTAAGATGGTGCCTGTTGAAGAATCACCTGGTTTATTATCAGTGAGACTTTTTGCCTCCATGATAAACGAAGCGTGTATGGTTTTGATGGAAGGCGTTGGTGAAAAAGAATATATTGATCTTGCTGCCAGAACCGGCATTGGCATGGCTTTAGGCCCATTTGAACTTGCTGATAAAATAGGTCTGGATAAAGTAGTAAGGTGGCTGGATAATCTTTACAATGAGTTTGGAGATATGAAATATAAGGCTTCGCCAATACTGAAGAAACTCGTTAGAGCTCAACAATTTGGCAGGATCTCAGGGCAAGGATTTTATGAGTATTCCGATGAAGGGAAAAAAATTGTTGAAATAAGTTACTAAACACGATATTATTATGAAGGTTCTAGTCCTGAATTGCGGAAGCTCTTCTATTAAATACAAATTATTTGATATGACTGAAGAAATAGTCATGGCTAAAGGTGTTGTTGAGAAAATAGGGCTTACAGGTTCTTTTGTGAAGCACACCAAAGATTCTGGAGACAAGGTTAAATTTATTGGTGAAATACTGGATCATAAAACGGGTATTGAATATGTCCTTGGTAT
>CAYXQX010000168.1:0-7659 GCA_964467485.1 uncultured Porphyromonadaceae bacterium
TCCATTGAACGCTGAAAATCATAATCCCGATACGCATCAAAATCAAGTGTAAAAGGATCCCTGTAATCCAGGTCACCCATTTTACGATGGATCTTATACTCATTTGCATCAGGATCATACTCCACTTTGGATTGTATATTGGCTGGTAGTTTTAAAAACAGAGGGGAGCCATATCCTGATTTTGAATAAGGTAGTACCCATGGATCCTTAAATGGATACCTTAGTTTTATTACAGTATCCTGTGCTGCATTACCTTCAGCCAAACCAGTACTAACCTGAGCAGATACTGAGCTAGAGCTAACAGTTAATATCGCTGTAACAAACAGCAAAATAGCCAATGGGAGAATATAAAATGAGCGATTCTTCTTTTGCATATATTATTCAAGGAGCTGTGTTTATAATCTTTTAAGAGCCGTTTTCACTAAAACCTCGACCCCCAAATCCGGTTCTGAAGTCAGCAATTTATCCAGAACTTTAACAGTTTCACTTTTCCCAAACCCAAGCATAACCAATGCAGATAACGCTTCTTCGCGAACAGTATTGTCCATTCCTGCGAAAATCTGAGAGCTTTCCCCCACTTTGCCCAGTTTATCCTTAAGATCAATAATGACTCTTTGCGCCGTTTTGGCACCGATGCCCTTTACACTTTTGATCAGATTAACATCTTCACTAATAATGGCTTTCTGCAAATCAGATGGTGGGAAAGAAGATAACATCATTCTGGCCGTATTAGCTCCCACCCCATTCACAGTAACTAACAGGCGAAAAAGCTCCCTTTCAGCAGGCTCATAGAACCCGAAAAGATCATGACTATCCTCCCTGATAACTTCATGGATAAAAAGCTTGACTTCATCTTCCTTCCTGATCCTTGAATAGGTATTTAGAGATATCTTCACAAAATATCCAAGACCAGACCTATCAATGATAGCTGCAGCAGGTGAAACATCTACCAACTTGCCACTTATATATTCGAATACCGCCATATAAAATCCCCTCCTTTTACCTTTAGCTATTTAGATGATGACATAGAATTCCTCACCAATTCCCTATTGGCCTTTCTGGTTTTGAAAGTATCAATAGCAAGATAAATTGCCTGCCTCATTGACTCCGGGCTGGCTTTCCCTTGTCCGGCGATCTCAAAGGCTGTACCATGCGCTGGGGATGTCCTTATAACAGGAAGTCCAGCAGTATAATTCACTCCTTCTTCAAATGCAATTGCCTTAAAAGGAGCCAATCCCTGATCATGATACATTGCTAGTACAGCATCAAATCGCGAGAAGTTAGCAGTACCAAACAATCCATCGGCAGAATATGGCCCAAGTGCAATAATATTTTCGTCGCGAGCCTGTTTTAGAGCAGGTTCAATAATATCAATTTCTTCTTTCCCAATCAAACCCATGTCGCCTGAATGAGGATTAAGCCCCAGCACAGCTATCCTGGGCTTTCTGATACTAAAGTCGGTTTTAAGAGTAGAGTTCATCAAGCGTAGCTTTCTCATAATCAGCTCCTGATTCAGTGAACCGGAAACATCAGCCAAAGGGATATGCCCAGTCACAACTCCTACTTTAAGACCAGGAGCAACCATCAACATCAATACTTCTTTCTCCTCAAATTTTGTTTGCAGATACTCGGTATGTCCGGGAAATTCAAATCCATCTTGTTGGATTGTTGATTTATTTATTGGCCCGGTTACCAGAACATCAATCTGATGCTCCATAAGATCCTGCACTGCTCTCTCCAAAGCCATATAAGCAGCTTCTCCCGCCATTTTTGAAGGCTTTCCCAGTTCCACTCTAATTGAATCATCAACACAATTAATTATACTTGCTCTTTTGGGATTTGCCTCTTTAGCTTCCATCACCGTGTTAAGGGAAAAATTATCAATGTTCAAGGCTTTCCTGTGATAAGCAATAACCTTTGAAGAGCCATATACAATAGGAGTGCAAACATCCATGAGGCGGGCATCCATAAGAGTCTTGATTATGACCTCATAGCCAATGCCGTTTACGTCTCCATGAGTTATTCCAACACGTATCAAATTTTCCATTTCAGCTTATTTATTCTGATAAATAATTTCTTTTGATAAAATCGAGTAATAATCTCACCCCTGTTCCTGTACCTCCAATGGTTCTGTAACCATCCTGCGCATGTATGAAAGCAGGGCCGGCTATATCCAGATGAATCCAGGGATAAGATGTAAATTTCTCCAGAAATTTGCCGGCGGTGATTGCTCCGGCATCCCTCCCTCCGATATTTTTTACATCAGCATTTTCTGTCTCCAGCAGTTTACCATATTCTTCCCATAATGGAAAGCGCACCACTCTTTCGTAAGTTGAATCACCGGCTTCAGACAACTTGCTAAAGACCTTATCATCCGCAGTTCCCATAGCAACTGTACCAATTGTTCCAACAGCTACAGCAGCAGAACCCGTTAGTGTAGCCAAATCGATCACCAGATCAGGGTCATATTTCTTAGCATAACTCAATGCATCGGCAAGAATCATACGTCCTTCTGCATCCGTGTTTAAAACTTCAACAAATAAACCGTTATGCATCTTAACAATATCTCCCGGCACATAAGCATTACCATCAGGTCGATTATCTGTTGCTGGTATTAAACCAATAACCCTTACTGGTAAGTTCAGGTCTGAAAGAGCATACATTAAACCTACAACAGCAGCTGCCCCCGACATATCGGATTTCATATAATCCATACTGTTTGCGGTTGGCTTCAGACTCATGCCTCCGGTGTCATATACTATTCCCTTCCCAACCAGAACGAGGGCTTTTTCATTAACAGGTTTCTCAGGTTCGTGGCTAAGGATACAAAATCTGGGAGGATCAACACTTCCCTTATTCACAGCCAAGAGTCCGCCCATTTCAAGATCTTCAATTTCATCCTTGTCAAAAATTTCGACAGAAAAGCCTGTTTTTACTCCCAGTAATTTTATCTCCTCTGCCAGGCGTGGAGCTGTGAGAGTAGACAAGGGCTCATTAATAAGGTCTCTCGCAAAAGAAACCGATTGAATAATAACTCTCAGGTCAGCCACAAGAGTTTCATTAGCCCCAATCAGGTTGACTTCGGTGAGGCTATGCTTCTTTTTTCCCGGCTCTGAGAAATATTTTATAAACTGATAATTCTTAAGAGCTAATCCTTCTCCTACTTGAATCAGCCTGTTAGCATCATCAGAAAGATCTTCAATTTGAATTGATGATAGTTTATTTTTAGCCGCCCATTGTTGAATTTCAGCCCCATCAAGACGATATGATTCATGGAGAGCACTATTTTCCTTTTGCTTATCGGGATAAAGAAAGCCCATCCAGTAGCTCAGACGATTAATGAATATCAGTCGTTGCTCCTTTTCCAGGAAGCTTTCCAAAAAATCTATTTCTTCACTGTTCAACCCAAGACTTAACAGATCTAAGTCCTTGTTAACCAGGAATATACAAGTTGAGTTCAATACCCTTTCTCCAAGCCTGCAAATGTCCATCACTCAATATTTTTAATTTAGCATGTAAAAATAATAAATTCTGACCCAATACTATGTCCAGCAGTTTTAAATCAGCTAACTTCGCGGGATTTATTCAGGATAGGTATGGATCACTTTGAAGATATATTAAGCCAGGTTGTTGATGGTATGCAACTGGATTTTAATGAAGGATTGGAAATATATCAAAATGCTCCTGATGCATTGCTTTTCCATACGGCTCACCAAATCAGGAAAAAGAAGCATCCGAAGAATGAAGTAGGATGGATTATTGACCGTAATGTTAACATTACAAACGTTTGCTTTTCATTCTGCAAGTTTTGTAATTTCTGCAGAAAATTAGGTGATGAAGAAGCATATATCACAACAATAGATCAGTATAAACAAAAAATCCATGAGTTGTATGCTCTCGGAGGAAAGCAGTTATTACTACAAGGAGGATTGCACCCACGTTTGGGGCTGAGTTTTTACACTGATCTTTTCGCTCAGTTGAAAACAGAATTTCCTGATTTACGCTTGCATGCCTTAGGCCCCCCTGAGGTAGTCCATTTGGCCAGAATGGAAAAGACAGGTTTTTTCGAAATTTTAACAGCATTAAGAGAAGCGGGTATGGACTCTCTTCCCGGAGCAGGAGCGGAGATATTAGTGGACAGTATCAGGGAAGAAGTCTCCCCTTCAAAATGCTCAGCTGAAGATTGGCTGGAGGTGATGCGGGTGGCTCATTTATTGAATTTCCCTACCTCTGCCACAATGATGTATGGCCATGTTGAAAAACCAGAAGACAGGATTAAGCACCTAATAAAAATCCGGGAGGTGCAAAATCAAAAACCGGATGGACATTATGGGTTTTTGAGCTTTATACCCTGGCCTTTCATGGATGAAGGAACTGTATTGAGAGAACAGTACGGTGTCAAAGCTTCGGCCGACGAGAGATCCTATCTTAGGCTAATAGCGATTTCCCGTATTTTGCTTTCTAACATCGATCATATCCAGGCATCGTGGCTGACTGTTGGAAAAGAAACCGGACAGCTTGGACTTCATTCAGGAGCAGATGATTTTGGCTCAATAATGATTGAAGAAAATGTTGTTTCGGCAGCAGGTGCCAAAAACAAAATGGATGCTGAAGGCATACAGGATGCCATAAAGCAAGCAGGATTTAAACCCTACCAACGAAATCAGATTTTTGAAAAGGTATCTTAGTCGGGAAAATCAACTGTTCTCAGTAGGCTCTCAACTTTTCTGATGTGGTTTCTTTTTTTGTATTTAGGTGCATAAACAAATCCAAAAAGGGTAACCAATCTATCCCTATTTTCATCAATAAAGGTCCATGACACGAAGGGGCCTCCCATGAATCCGTTTTCCATCTGCCACAAGCCTTTGATTTCCCTTACGAAATGATCGTTGTAGGTAAAGGTATTGCTATGCATTGGGGCATCAAATTCTATGGCCATGTAGGAACCATTTATACCTCCGGGAACATTCAACTTCAGCTTTTTATCATGTTCTGCAATAAGAGGTGCAAAATCCACTTGATCCTTGCTCCCGTATGGATAATCCCAAATCAGAACTCCCTCTATCATACCCATTGGATCATACTGTATCCATACAAAATTACTTGAATCAACACGTGCATCAAAGCCCTTTGGGAAATGTGTTATTATACTATGATTAGCCAGGAGACTCCTGTACAATTCTGTATTCTCAAACTTATTATTCAAATAAACCTGTCTGTCAATTTCAGCATCTCTGAATGTTTGAACCAGGAAATCATCCTTATTATAAATCAGTTCAGCCAAGGATTTTTCATCAGGAGCTTCCATCCTGATATAAACCTGCTGAAAAGCCCAATAATTATTATCTACTCTGATGACTGCCTTTTCCAGATCAGGATTAATTTTAATATTTATAATATTTCGATGGGATTTAAACACATTACTAAAGGCCACAGGTGGTATTTGAACCAGATCAAAAATAGGCTCAGCACCTTGCATTCCTGATTGTGGCAAAGCAATTTCCTCCTTGGTTAACACATTGACTATACTGTCTCCCAGACTACCCTCATACAGGCCGTCAGCCATAACAAGTACTACCTCACCGGCTTTCCCAGATATAGGAGGTAAAAGATTATCATTATTACTACCCTTCTTACAAGAAAAGGATCCTCCCAGAATAAGTAAAACAAAAATGAGCCTCATTGAAGTTTTTAACATAACTAATAGTTTTTCTAATTATATAATGGGGGGACATCAATAATACGAAAATAGTTAAAATATTGTATATCTAATTAGTAAACAATTTAATAATATCATTCCCATTTGCATACAGAACCAAGGCCAAAAGGAGCAGCATCCCCACTACCTGGGCATATTCCATAAATTTATCCCCTGGTTTTCGCCCTGTTATCATCTCAATTATCAGGAATAAAACATGCCCTCCATCAAGAGCTGGAATTGGAAGCAAGTTCAGAACTGCCAGCATTATGGAGAGAAAGGCTGTCATAAACCAAAACCTGTGCCAGTCCCACTGACCCGGAAAGATATTACCGATTGCAATGAATCCACCAAGCTTTTTGTATGCTTTAGTTTCGGGTGTAAAAACAAGCTTCAGATCTTTAAGATAAGCCTGAATCATTTGAGTGCCTTTTTTAACACCTGCAGGAACAGATTCAAAAAATCCATACTTGATTTCATTGAAGTCGAAAAATGAATTTGGATCTTTGGGATAAACACCAATTTTCCCTGTTTCGGGTACATCTAGTTGAATATCTACTTGTTGTATCCCTCTCTCAATATTAAGGATGATTGTTTTCCCTATGTGCTTCTGCAATTGGAGCACCAATAGATCGAAATAAGGATAATCCTCACCATTAATCCCAATTATTTTATCACCAACCTCCATTCCATTTGCTTCTGCCGGAGAATCACCAGAAAATTTATCATCGATTTTGACCCCTAGTTTTAACATGTGCGCAATAATTCTCAAATTATTCTCCCCCCAAGTAGCACTATCTGTAAAAGAAGTATTTCTAAAAGAACTATCAACAATATTCTTAGTGATTGATATTAATCCTGAGTTAATTTTTATTTCATTATCTTGAGCTTCCAATATTCCTTCGAATAATAAAATCATGTCTTTAGCTTGAGACACAGCACTGTCATTAAACATATCAAACATATCTTTAGATAAATAAAATCTACTTCTCTCCCCATTTATCTCATCGGGCAACTGTTGATATAAATATTGGAGGCGGTGAAAAACTTTAATCTTTTGTTTTTGCTCATCAGTTAGACCACCATTATTTAATAAATCCAATAGTGGTTCTATCTTGGGATTGACTATGTCATAACCAGTGGTATCAAAATAATCAGTTATGTTTTCTTTACCAAAAGTATCTCTAAAACTAATTAAAGGATAACCATCTAAATCATGAATAAACTGATTGAATACATCGTCGGGAATACTTGTCAATCCTTTTGCAACAGTGATTACTTCCACCTCCTTTAAATCATGGACAAAAATTCTTACACTTAATAAGTTTAATCTTTTTAAAAATTTAGTAATGTTGGGAATATTTTTAATACTCGCAATCCTATCCTCATCATCTGATTTATATATCAAGCCATCATAATTAATCTCACCATTACTTGAGTAGGGTTTAATGAAATTATGTTTTGATTCCTCTAAAAATCTCACTAATCTAGGAGCCTCCCACATCCCGTTAGCTAATAACTTAACTATTGTTTTATATTTATTAATAAAATCAACCCTTTTTTGTTTAGGTGTTCTATTTTCGAGATATTCATTAAATTCTTTAATATCTCTTTCCAATGCATCGTTGTGTCTTTTTGAAACAACTAACTCATCGAATGGTATTTCCCCTTCTAAAGAAGGTTCTTTTATTTCTATTTCAGATTTAATACCTAATATCTGTCTAATCCCACTTAGCCTAAGATTTTTACCTTCAGTTTCAACATGATTTGATTCTAGATTTCTAACTTCTCTTTGCTCATCTGTTTTTTTAGTAAATAAGGAAAACACATTCCCTTGAGTCGATGGCTTAATTGAACTAAGTACTCCCACCACCACTTTCTCTCTATCTAGCTTCCCATCCTTTTCTTCAAACTTAGCCATCTCTTCTAAGCCTAGAGTCTCATCATCACCTTCTAGTAAT